>CAJWBV010000067.1 GCA_913020275.1 uncultured Rhodobiaceae bacterium | reverse complement strand
CAGATGCGGCACTTCCGCGGCAAGTTGCAAAATCCGTTGATTGTAAAGCTCGTTCATCATTAATTCATCTTAACGCGTGCCGCGCGTCGGCGCGAGACGCCATATTGTCCCGTCAGGCGTGTCTTCAATGCTCACCCCCATTTCGGCCAGTGCATCGCGGGCGGCATCGGCGGCGTCGAAATCGCGGGTCGCGCGGGCCTCGGCGCGCCGGGCTATCAATTCGTCAATGCGCGCAACATCAACACCTTCCATGTCAGAAGCAAACCAAACCTCGGGATCGGCCTGCAACAGCCCCAAAATGCGGGCGGCGGCCAATAGCCGACCCTTGCCGTCGGGCGTGTCAGCGTGTTTTGCCAGCGCGAATAGCTCGGCCATGGCCTTGGGCGTGTTCAGATCATCGCACACAGCCTGCATGAAGGCATCGGGCGCCGCTTGCGGCGTCGCTTCAATTTCGCCATGCGTGCGAAGCACCGTATAGAGCCGGTCAAGACTGCGTACGGATTGGTCCAGTAAGTCGTTAGTAAAATCAAGTGGCTGTCTGTAATGTCCCTGCAAAAGCGCGAGGCGCACGGCCTCGCCCGGAAAACCGGCCAACAATTCTTCCACCAGCTTGATGTTGCCGCGCGATTTCGACATTTTTTCACCGGCCATGTTCAACATGCCATTGTGCAGCCAGTAGCGCGCCAGCGGCGCATTATGGGCGCACCGGCTTTGTGCGCATTCGTTTTCATGATGGGGAAACTGCAAATCCACGCCGCCGCCGTGAATGTCAATTGTCGGCCCGAAATGATGGGCGATCATGGCAGAACATTCAGTATGCCAACCCGGACGCCCCCGTCCCCATGGGCTTTCC
Source organism: uncultured Rhodobiaceae bacterium (assembly GCA_913020275.1). Lineage (GTDB taxonomy): Bacteria > Pseudomonadota > Alphaproteobacteria > RS24 > RS24 > UBA7378. The sequence goes on along the minus strand of CAJWBV010000067.1, from coordinate 4,758 downwards.
CATCCCGGCAGATCGTCGCTTGAGGGTTTCCAGAGCACAAAATCTCCGGCATCGCGCTTGTAAGGGGCAATTTCGACTCGCGCACCCGCCAGCATGTCTTCGCGGGCACGCCGCGCCAGCGACCCATATTCTGCGTCTTGCGTGACGTCAAACAGCACATGCCCTTCGGCCTCATAAGCGGCATTGCGGGCAATCAACTCGCTAATTATGGCGATAATATCGTCAATATGCTCGGTCGCATGCGGCTCAATATCGGGCGGCGCAACCCCAAGCGCGGCAATATCTTCGTGATATTTTGCGCGATATCGGTCGGTAATAACCTTGATATCGACGCCCTCTTCTGCTGCTGCCGCGTTTATCTTGTCGTCAATATCGGTAATATTGCGGGCATAGCTGACAGCCGGATAAAGCTCGCGCAACAGCCGCACCAAAACATCAAACACTACGGCGGGGCGTGCATTGCCGATATGCGCTGGGCCATAAACCGTTGGGCCACATACATAAACCGTGACGAGATCAGCATTTGCAGGCTGAAACTCACTTTTCTCGCGGGTAAGATTATTATGCAGAAAGAGCCGGCGCATGAAGGTTTCCAGTAACGGTGCTTTGGCGCACCATAATTCGCGTCGGAACAGGCGGCAAGTTGTGTTTTCGGCATAAAATTTAATCCGACAACCAAATCCCTGCGTAATAACTGTTGGCTGCGACGGGGGTGCTGCCCATCTGCACCGTTTGCCACTTCGCCTTTTGGTTGAGGTAGGCTATATTGCAAATGGTTTCTGCATAAATGCAAAACCTTATGCAAAATTGATGAGGCGGCGTTTTCAACGTATCATGGCATAAGGCGATGACCTGCAGGGGCTTGAGCACATTCGGGTATCTCTGCTGATGCCTGGCGAATACCGGGACGTATTTCCCGCACACGAGGCATGACAATGGATGCAATAGTCGAAGGCAGTAAAACGCCGGTAGTTAGAGAACGGGATGTAAAAGTGGAAAAACCTTCACGCGAAGAAGCCGAAGCAGCCGTCCGCACCCTCATTTCATGGGCAGGTGACAATCCGGATCGCGAAGGGCTTGTTGATACGCCCAAGCGCGTTGTTAATGCCTATACCGAGTTTTTTGCCGGTTACGAGGAAGACCCGGAAGAAGTGCTGGGACGCACTTTTGAGGATGTCGAAGGCTATGACGATATGGTCATGTTGCGCGATATCGCGCTGGAAAGCCATTGCGAGCATCACATGGTCGCCATTCTCGGTAAGGTGCATATTGCTTATATGCCGGTAGACAAGGTCGTTGGCATTTCCAAGTTGGCGCGGGTTATTGAAATTTTCGCCAAGCGCCTGCAAACACAGGAAACCATGACCGCACAAATCGTTGACTGCATTCAGCGCGTGCTTGAGCCGGCCGGTGTCGCCATTCTGGTTGACGCCAAACACCAGTGCATGACAACGCGCGGCATCAAAAAGCCGGATGTTGCCACTATCACCACGCAGTTTACCGGGGTTTTCGCTGAAGACCCGCGTATGGAAGCCCGCTTCCTTGCCATGATTGGCGGCTAGCTCTATAAGGTTTTCTCAAAGCACTATCCGAATTTGAGGATGTTATGAGCGGACCCTTTGCCGAGCGCGCCACAGTCGAACAAGTTGAAGAAGGCACCGAACTTGCCCCGAAATTCGATGATCGCGGGCTGATACCTGCGGTCACGACCGATTTCGAAAGTGGCGAACTCTTGATGCACGGCTTTATGAATGAAGAAGCCCTGCGCCGCACGATTGAAACGGGCGAAGCGCATTATTACAGCCGTTCGCGAGAGGCCATTTGGCATAAGGGTGCAACAAGCGGTCTGGTGCAAAACATTGTTGAAATGCGAATTGACGACGACCAGGATTGCGTTTGGTTGCGCGTACGCGTCGGCGGCAATGGCGCAAGTTGCCATGTCGGGTACAGGTCGTGTTTCTACCGCTCTTTGCCGACAGGCGCCCTGCCGGACGCGCCGGTCACATTGACTTTCGAGGAAACAGAGAAAGTCTTTGACCCGCTTGCCGTTTACGGCGACGCGCCCAACCCCACCAAATTATAGTTTTTTCGTTTAGCCGCTGCGAATATAGGATTTCAGCGCCTCGGCTTCGCGCTCGGTCTGGTGAATACGGTAATTCACCAAGTCACCGATGGACACAATGCCACACAGCCGATCATTTTGCATGACCGGCAAATGCCGAAAACGCCGCTCGGTCATGATTTCCATCGCCTCTTCCACCGGTGTGTCGGGAGAGATGCTTTGTGGGCGCTCCGTCATGTGGTTTTCAATCGGATCATCGAGAATGAGTGCGTCTCTTGTTGCCAGAGCCCGCATCACGTCACGCTCGGTGAATATCCCATTACACGCCCCCGCAGAGCCCTGAATAACCAGAGCACCGATGCGGTGAATATCCATCGTTTTAACGGCAACACGCACAATGGCCCGCGAGTCTATGGCAATGACACTGGAACCTTTACGCTGCAAAATATTTCTTATTGTCATGTTTAGCCCCTGTTTTTCTTACACTTGCCAGTATGCGACAGCTTGACGCAGTTTTCAAGAATCGTGAGGGGCAATGCGAAGGACTAAGCGCGATCTTTCCAATCGCCATAATCTACATTTCCGGGGCCACCTGAGGGTGACAGAGGCGGTTTTTCGATGAGGCCAATCAACAAAAGACCGGCAAAAAACCCGCCCAAATGAGCCTGCCACGCAATATTGGCCGACATTGTGCCCGCAGCCAAAGGCCCGGCCAGTCCAAACGCCACATTAATGACGACCCATACGCCGATAAACATCATTACGGGTCGGCGTTTGGGCACCTCTAAGATTGGCAAGAGACGGCGCCGCTGAACTGTGGTTGCCGGGTCAAGCCAGCGGGTTTCGGGAAAAGCAAACCGCGCGGCCGCACCCATCATGCCGGAGACCCCGGCCGATGCGCCAATAATCGGCACCAGCCAGGCTTCTTCGCCAGCACTGAAAATCTGCACCAGACCGCCGGCGACGATGCATGCCAGATATAATACCAAGAACCGATGCGCACCCAGCCGACGCGCCACGGGTGCGCCGAAAGCCAAAAGCCAGACCAGATTGATCAGACAATGCGACCAGCCAATGTGCAAAAACCCGTATGAAACCAGCGAGAAAACACCCTGCCCCAAGCCGCCGGGCAACCCACCCATATTTTCGGCAAAAAACCGCGCCGGAAACAGTGCCATTTCGACAATAAGCACCAAGGTCAGCGGCCCTTCGGCAAATTGCATGATGAGCTGAAAGGTCAAAATTATCGCGGCCAGAAAAACAATAATGCGCGGCACGTGAAACGCCGGTTCGCGCGCATCCGACGGAATGTCATTTTGGCTCATTGGCTCTAGCTTTCTGCCTGTTTGGCGCGGGTCAGTGCCGCTTCCACCAGCGGCAGGCGGTCATTGCCAAAATACATGTCCGAGCCGTTAATGAACATGGTCGGCGACCCGAAGCCGCCGCGCGCGACGAGCTCTTCCGTGTTTGTCCGCAAGCGGCCCTTGATGTCATCGCTGTTGATTTTCTCGGCAACGTCATTTGGATCCAGCCCGACGCCGGTGCAGATTTGCGCCAATTCTTCCGGTTGGCTGACATCGCGCAATTCACCCCAATAGGCATGAAAGGCCGAGCGTGAAAAATCAGACAGGCAGCCCGCATCCAGCGCAACAAGCGCGGCACGCATCAGATTAACCGCGCGCACGGGAAACACCGGCGGCGCACCGATTTCAATGCCGCAAAATTGCGCCCAGTCCTGCAAATCTTTAACGTAATAGCGCCCTTTGACAGGGTGCGGATTGGCGCGTTGTTCGTAAACGGTTTCGTTCACGCTGTTGAACACACCGCCGACGAGTATGGGTTTCCAGTCAATATCAACGCCGCATTTTTCAGCAATGTTTTCGACCCGCGAAAACGCCAAATACGTCCAAGGGCTTGAAATATCGAAGTAGAATTCAAAGTGAACCATTATTCAGCCGCGATTTGCTGCGGCGACAGGAACTTACGCCCGCGAATGTGATCCGATATCTTCTCGGCCATCATAATGGTCGGCGCATTGGTGTTGCCGCTAATCAGCGTCGGCATGAGCGAGGCGTCAACCACGCGCAAGCCTTCCAGCCCATGCACCTGGCCATGCTCATTAGTCACGGCCATTTTATCGCTGCCCATTTTGCACGTGCCGACCGGATGATACAGCGTCTCGCCGGTTGCACGGATCCAAGAATCAAGCTCGTCATCATTGTCGACATTGACATCCTTGGTTGGCTTCATCTGCTCGCCACGATAGGGGTCAAAGGCTTTTTGCAGGAAAATATCGCGGGTCTTCCGGAAACCGTTGCGAATATCAATCACATCCTGCTCGACGGCCAAATAATTTGGATAAATCGCCGGTGCGTCGTCAGGACTGGCAGATTTCAGCCCCAAATGCCCGCGACTTTCGGGGCGGCAGCCATAGACGATTGACGAAAAACCGTGCGAAGTCGGAATATCGGAACGACCGTGCACATCCGGCACAGCTACGGATACATAGTGGATTTGCATGTCGCACACGGCTTTTTCATCGCTCGATTTGAAAAATGCGCCCGCCGCTGTCGGCGGAAAAGACGCATCGCCCTTGCCCAACAGAAGATATTGCACTCCGGCAAGCTGCGTACGCCACCATGACGCCGAGCGGTGCAAGGTTACCGGTCGGGTGCAGGCAAACTGGCTGACAACAC
>CAJWBV010000066.1 GCA_913020275.1 uncultured Rhodobiaceae bacterium | reverse complement strand
CCGCGCGCAGTTTTCGTAACCTCCGGCGCGGCTGGCAAGGCGCGCGCCTTTTGGGGGGCTTATGCCACCTCGAAAGCCGCCCTTGATGCCATGGTGAGAACTTGGGCGCATGAACATGAAAACGACGCGTTGCGGGTCAATCTTTTGTCGCCCGGGCCGGTGCGCACGGCGATGCGCGCCCAAGCCATGCCCGGCGAAGACCCGAATACACTGCCCACTCCCACTGATGTTGCGCCGCTGTTTCTGGAATTGCTGTCGCCGCAGGAAAAACGCACCGGCGAAATCGTTCGATTTGTGCGTTGACGCCTATTTGTCTTCGTAGGGGTTTTTGCCTTTGCGCACGAAAAGGCGCAGCGGCACACCCGCAAGGTCAAATGTTTCACGCAGGCCATTAACCAAATAACGCTGATAGCTCTCGGGTACGGCATGGCCGCGGCTCGAAAAGGTCACAAAAGTTGGCGGGCGCGATTTGGCTTGGGTGATGTAACGCAGCCGCACCGGACGCCCCTTATCGGCGGGTGGCGGATGGTGCTCAATCACACCCGACAGCCAATTATTGAGCTTGGCCGTGCCGATACGGGCATTCCACAGCCCATATTGCCGAATGATGGCCGGCATGAGCTGTTCGACGCCCCGACCGGTTTCCGCCGACAGCATAATCACCGGCACACCGCGCAATTTGGGCAACGCGCGTAACAACGTGTCGTTGACTGTTTGGCGCACTTCCTGACGGTCGAGTTTCAAATCCCATTTGTTAATGCCGATAATAAGCGCGCGCCCTTCGCGTTCGACCAAATCGGCCAGTTGCACATCCTGCTTGTCAAACGGGCTGGTGGCATCAATCAGAAGCACCACAATCTCCGCAAACTTCACCGCGCGAAGACCGTCGGCGACCGATAGCTTTTCCAGCTTTTCTGTTACGCGGGCCTTGCGGCGCATGCCTGCAGTATCCCACAAGGTAACGGCACGCCCTGCATCGGGTGCACCGGCACCGTGCCAGACCCAGTTCACTGAAATGCTGTCGCGCGTGATGCCTGCCTCCGGCCCGGTCAAAAGTCGATCCGTGCCAAGCAGCCTGTTTATCAGGGTCGATTTGCCCGCATTCGGACGTCCCAAAATGGCAATGCGCAGCGGACGTTCGGGGTCGTCTTCAAACGGCGTTTCCGGATCAAATGCCACATCCTCTTCATCTGACCTATCCGTGTCGGCAATTGGATTGGCATGAGCATGCGCGGCGATGGCGTCGCGTAATTGCGTATATAATTCGTCCGTGCCCTGCCCATGTTCTGCAGACAGCGCAATGGGTGTGCCCAGCCCCAATTTATAGGCTTCATTAAAGCCGGTTTCGCCGGCGTGCCCTTCGCATTTATTGGCCGCCAGAATAACCGGTACGTCAGTTTTTCTCAGCAAGCGCGCGAAAAATTCGTCTTCCGGCAACAGCCCGGCGCGGGCATCGGTCAGCATCAAAACCATATCGGCTTCTTCAATTGCGGCTTCGGTTTGCTCGCGCATACGTGCCTGCAACGATCCGGAACGGCCTTCCTCAAAGCCGGCCGTATCAACAATCTGAAACCGTAAATCGCCCAGTCGCGCATCGCCAAAACGCCGGTCGCGCGTTACCCCCGGCTGGTCATCGACCAGCGCAAGTCGCCGCCCGACAAGGCGGTTGAACAGGGTTGATTTGCCCACATTGGGCCGGCCGACAATGGCCAGTACAAACGGTTGCATTGTCTTTTGTGTCCGTGGTCGTTACCGACGCGCGATCAGGCTACCGTCATCGGTCAAAAAGTAAATCGTGCCATCTGCCACCACAGGCGGCAGATTGACAGGCTCACCCAAATCCACACGCTCACTGATTTCGCCATTGGCCGGATCAAGCGCCAGCATTTCGCCGGTCGAAGACGCGACATAAATTTTGCCGCTTGCCAGCACCGGCCCCGTCCAATTGATGCGCCCTTCGCGATCATCGGGGTCTTCAAAAGCCGGCAGCTGGCTCACCCAGCGCACGCGGCCTTGCGCGCTCGACAAGCACACAACCTGCCCGTCCAGCGTGACGACAAATATAAAATCTCCCAAAACCCAGGGTGTTTCGATCGAACCAATATCTGCTGTCCAGATACGTTCACCGGTACGCATATCAATGCTGACCATGCGCCCGCCATGCGACACAGCAAAAACCCTGTCACCGTCAATCACGGGGCGGCCAACAATGGCGTTAAGCTCAGACAGGGGCGTGACCTGGGTGGCACGACTTGTCAGGCTGTCCGACCAGGCCACCCGACCATTAATACTGTTCAGCGCAACGATTTCGCCGGAATTAAAACCGGCAACAACCATACGCGAGTCTACCGCCGGACTGGTGGCTCCGATAACGGTTGCCAACTCGGTAATCGCCAAATGCTCCCACAGGCGACTACCGTCTTGGGTCGATATCACCTGAAGGCGGCTGTCGCGCGACACGGCATATAGGCGACCGGCGCGAATTGTCGGTGCATTGGAAAACGGCACCGAATTGCGAATTTGCCAAATGACGTCACCGGTCTCGGCCGACAGAGCAGTAATCTCGCCAAATCCGGTGGTTACAAAAACCCGACCATCATTATATGCGAGACCACCGCCAAAGCCGTCTTCGATATCCACGGCCTTTTCACCAAAACCTAGAAACCGTGTCAGCCCTCTATTGGGTTCAGTGTCTTGAGCAGCGACAGAAGTCTGCCACATAATCTTGCCGGTCGTGGCATCGAGCGCCGAGACATCCAATTCAGCACCCAATGCAAAAACTTTTCCATCACCGACAACAGGCGCGCCTTTCAATCGTAAATCGGCGGTATTACCGGAAACGGCATTGACCTTGAACGCCTGCTGATTGCCGTCAAGCGCAAGGTGATAGGCGGCATGGCTGGCGTAACCGCCGGGATTGGGCCAGTCGCTGTTTCTGAAAACCGGCGGCAGAATAACCGCCTGCTCGCTGACGCGCGGGTCGACAGCCAACGCGCGTTCAAAATTCAAAACCGAGATGCGCTCACCGTCCAGCTTTGGCTTTTCATCAGCGCCGCAAGCGGCCAGAAACAGAGCAAGCCCCAAGACCGGCAATGTCGGCTGCCTGTACGTTTTCGGGTTACGGGAAATGGCGTTCATTGGCTTTTGACTTTCACCTTTTGATTTTAACAAAATCTCACTAAATCGCATTACACTCATTCAGCCTGACTTGACGGGCGTAATTTCGCCTCAACTTCACTCAGCATAATCTGAGCCCGTTGTTTGCTGAACGGTGTGGCATCAGGGTCGGCCAATTGCTCGGCATATAATTCGCGCGCCTTTAGCGGCGCGTCTTTGGTGAAATAGGCCAGTGCCAGAATATCGCGCGCAATCGGGCGCAGCGCATTTCCCTCATCAAACAAACGTGCCAGCCGCGCCGCAATATCATCAGCGCTGGCCTTCTGGTTCACCAGAACAATAGCGGCCTGGAGGCGTGCATAATCGCGCATCGGGCGCGCCAGATCACCGCGTGCGGCCAAGGCGTCAAATCCCGCCAATGCGGCAGTAAAATCGCCATTTTCAGCGGCCACGCGCGCGGCACCAAAGGCAGCAAGCACGCCGTAGCCATTGGTTTCTTCCCGGGCAAAGGAACTGAGCGCTTCAAACTGCGCACTGGCTTCTTCTTCGCCAATCTGCTGAAGCAAGGCCTCATAACGCAACGACGCCGCTTCGTTTTGCGACTGCTGAAAAGCGCGATAACCAACAATAATGGCAACCAGCAAAACAATACCGACCGCCCCGCCGATAACCAGCAAGCCATAGCGATCCCACAGGGCCTGCCACCGGTCGCGGCGCAGGTCGGCATCTACTTCAGCAAAAATATCACTCACGGTCTGCTCCTTATTCGGCCTTTGGCTCGTCCTCGTCAGCTTTCATAGCATAGGTATGCTTTTGCTCAGGAAATTTTCTTGCTTTCACTTCTTGCGCGTAGGTTTCCGCAGCCCCGGCAATTTGTGCACCCAGCGTGGCAAATTCCTTGACAAATTTCGGCACAGACGGAGACAGCCCAAGCATATCTTCGGTCACCAGAATTTGTCCGTCACATCCGGGGGACGCGCCAATGCCAATGGTCGGCACGGATATTTCGGAAGAGATTTTATCGGCCAGTTCCGCCGCCATCCCTTCCAGAACAATGGCAAATGCGCCCGCGCGCGCGAGGGCTTTTGCGTCTTCTTTAATTTGTGGCCACTCGGCACGACTGCGGCCTTGCGTTTTGAAGCCGCCCATCACATTTACATTTTGCGGCGTCAGGCCGATATGCCCCATTACGGGAATGCCGCGCTCGGTCAGATGCCGAACCGTTGCTTCCATGCGCGTGCCACCTTCAAGTTTCACCGCCTGCGCACCGGTTTCCTTAATCGCGCGCGCGGCATTGTGAAACGCATACGCCGGGCTTTCTTCGTAAGTGCCAAACGGCAAATCAATAACCACCAGCGCTTTTTGGGACCCGCGCACCACCGCCGCACCATGGGCGATCATCATTTCGAGCGTCACACCCAGCGTCGTTTCCATGCCATACATGACCATGCCGAGGCTGTCGCCAACGAGCAAAAGATCGACATGCGGATCAATCAATTTGGCGGTATGCGCGTGATAGGATGTCAGGCAAACAATGGGGTCTTTGCCTTTGCGCGCCACTAGATCCGGTACCGTTAAGCGTTTGCTGCCCGCGTGCGTTGACATGAGATTCTCCAGAACACCGCACCGGAAAACCGGTCAAAGGTGTATGAAAACGGGTGGTGAGAGCAAGCGTGTTCTCTTGCGCGAAAGCTAGCCGATATTGGCCATAAGCGCAAATCAGGAAGCGCGGCGCAAGGTGCTGATTTGCGCCGCCTCACCCCTTTCGGAGAGGCGCGCGCAGGCGTTCCAGAATTGGCGCGCTTCCCAGTCATTCATGGCCGGGTCGGCATTGGTCAACTCAACCTCGCCATAGACATTGTGATAATAGCTGCCATACGCCAGATCGGGCTGTGTAGCGCAAATGAGGCTTGTTTGGGCACCCGCAACCGGATCGATCAACAAACGCCGTTTCATCGCCCTTGCAACCGCGCCGCCGGCACCGAGATTGGTCGCGACAACTCCCGGGTGCACAATAAACACATTGAGGCGCGGGTAACGCCGTTGCAGTTCGCGCGCCACCCAGAAATTTCCGAGTTTGCTGCGATTATAAGCCTTGATGCCGCCAAGCGGCGTGCGCCAGCGGAAATCGGGGGAACAGCTGTCCGAAAAAACATAAATGTCGCCGGTCAGAATAATGACCCGTGCCTTTTCCGACAGGCACCCGCGCAGTAGCCCAGCGCGCAAAGCAAAATGCCCCAGCACATTTGTGCCGAAGCTGATCTCATGGCCTTGCGGGGTTTCGCTGTATTTAACCGGCATAATGCCGGCGTTTTCGACCAAGATGTCGAGCGGCTTCATGCGAAGCAATTTATTTATCTCCTGCACGGCCAAGGCCACACTATCAAGATCGGCCAAATCGCAAATTACCGGCGTGAGCGCATCTGTGTCATAGCCATCATCGGCCAGCCCGTCGATTAAGGTGCGCAACTTCTTGCATGAGCGTCCGGCGAGCACCACATGAGACCCGCGTGCCAGCAAGCCGGCCACTGTTTCGCGC
>CAJWBV010000065.1 GCA_913020275.1 uncultured Rhodobiaceae bacterium | reverse complement strand
TTTAGCTTTATCAGAGTGGGAACCAATTATGAAATATTCTCAAGAGAGATTTAATAACTTAAAAATGCCTAGAAAAAGCGCCCCGGTGGGTATGTTTTGAAAGTGCCGCATCATTACTAACACAAATTTAACCCAATTGACCCAGTGCCGGAAACCAGTCGAGCAGATAGGTGGCAAGGCTTTGTAACGTGCCCAGCATTATGAGTAGCCCCGTGCCGACAAGCAGAACACCGGCACTGCGTTCAACCCATTTCATGTGTTTTTTGACCGCCGCGCTGACCAGCAAAAACCTGCTGACACCCAGCGCCGCCAGCAGAAATGGCAGACCCAGACCGGCGGCATAGAATGTCAAAAGGCCAACCCCTTCTCCAAGGCTGTCGCGGGCGGCGGCCAGTGCCAGAATGGTGGCTAGAATTGGCCCGATGCACGGTGTCCAGCCAAAAGCAAAAGCGGCACCCATGAAAAAGGCGGCAAATAACGAAGCGGTTGGCGCGCCCGATGCTCCCGATGTGGAGCGTCCTAGAAGGCGGGCTTCGCGACCCAAAAGCGGCAGGGTGACAAGGCCGCCAACATGCAGACCCAATATGATGATAAACCCGCCGGCAACTTGCGCGAGAATTTCCTGATGCATAAGCAATACCGGATTGACAGCGGCGGCCCCGGCACCCAGCGCGATGAAGACAGCCGAAAACCCGCCGACAAAAGCCGATGCGCCGGGCAGTACGCGGCGCGCGGCGGCGCGCGGTGTGTCAATGTCGGTCAATTCGTTAAATTGCAGTCCGGCGGCAAAACACAAATAGCCCGGCACCAACGGCAAAACGCATGGCGACAAAAAGCTGAGCGCGCCGCCGGCAAAGGCGGCCAGTGCTGAAAGGGCAAAACTCTCCATCACACCCGCCTGAACAAAGTTGCCACGCCCCATCCCATTAGGCCGGCAATGAAAACACCAAACAGCCCGTAAAGCAGCGGCATGTCATGGGCTGTGACCCGAAGCCATTGCTCCAAACCCGTTATCGCCACCGACAATTCGCCGGTCTGATAGCCGACGACGCGGCCTTTTTCAAACAGGAAAAATTCGGTGATATAGGTACCAAAGGGCAATCCGGAGGGCAGGGTCAGTTCGGCGCGAAACAACCGGTCAGCGATAATGCTTACGCCGTTCGGGTCGACTGAATAAAGATTTTGTCCGCTTTTGATGCGCACAAAACTGTCATGATAAAGCGCGATATCGCGCGGGCCAGCGTGCGGGGCGGCGGCTTCCGGCGTTTGATTGAGCAGTGAAAAGCGCAAATATTCGGGTCCGATCTGGTGCTTGGCGCGTTCCGATACGGGCGCAATATCTGCCAGCGCGCGCGTGCTGGCGACGGCATAATATCCGGGCAAGGGTCCAAGCGTGCGCGCTTCGGCATTGACCCAGATGCCGGCCACGCGTTTTTTCCGGCGCAGGGTGAAATTTTCCGACGGGCCGCGCACTACCACCACCACATCGGACGCCCCGCTTGGGCCGGTGCCTTCGATGGCGCCGAAGAGAAGAATTTTCTCGCCGGTGAAATTCGACGCCACGCGGATCTGGTCTTTCGACAAATCGGCCACCAGCGCATTGGCGTGCGCTTTTTGCGCCATGCCGCCACTTGCGCATAGCGCGGTCAACGCGATGGTTGCCAAGAAGGAGACAGCGGTTTTCATGGCCCGACCTCCAGACGCTGGATGGAGAATAATTCGGCAGGCTCAAACACCAGATCAAGCATCAGCTTGCAGGCTACGCCCAACACAATCAGGGCAAGCAATGCGCGCAATTCTTCCCCACGTAGGCGTTGGCCTGCCATGGCACCAAATTGTGCGCCGATGACGCCGCCGATCATCAGCAAAACAGCCAGAACAATATCGACGGTCTGGTTTTCAACGGCGTGCAAAACTGTTACGGCGCTGGTGACAAAAATAATCTGGAACAGCGATGTGCCGATCACGACATTTGTTGGCATCCGCAAAAGGTAAATCATCGCCGGAACCATAATGAAGCCGCCCCCGACCCCCATAATGGCCGATAACATGCCAACCAGAAAGCCGATCAGCAGAGGCGGAATAATGCTGATGTAAAGCCGCGATTGGCGAAACCGCATGCGCAAAGGCAGGCGCAAAATCCAGCTATGTTGCCCCGGACGGCGCACGCGTATCGGGCGGCCTTTGCGGGTTTCACGAATGGCATGCAGGCTTTCGCGCAGCATAAGCGCGCCGATGACGCTCAGAAAAATCACATAGCTTGACGAGATCAGCAAATCGACCTGACCCAGCGCACGCAGCAATTTGAAAAGCTGGACACCGGCATAGGAGCCGGCAACACCGCCGGACATTAAAATAAGCCCCATGCGGATATCGACCGCACGGCGGCGCCAATGCGCCAGCCCGCCCGAAACGGAGGAGGCGACGATCTGATTAGCTTCAGAGGCCACGGCCACCGCCGGCGGAATGCCGATAAAAATGAGCAAGGGGGTCATTAAAAACCCGCCGCCGACGCCGAACATGCCGGACATGAAACCGACAACACTGCCCATGCCGATGAGCGTCATAATATTTGCGCTCATTTCGGCAATGGGAAGGTAAATCTGCATTTCGACCCCGTTATGCGTGAAAACGTGTCAATGGTGATGAGCAGCATGGGTAGCAGAAACGGCGGGTTTTGCAAAGCAGCGTGATGGCGCGGGCGGGCGGGCGCTTGCTTTTTCGTCACACATGCACATATCTGTTCAACAAACCGCCCAACGGACACCAACACCTATGCAACGATTTCAACTCAAACGCGACGATGGCGACATATCAATCTGCCACTGGTCGGCACATGGCAAGCCGGTTTTGCACTGGGCGCATGCCAATGGTTTTAATGCCCAGACCTATGACCCGCTTCTGACCCCGCTCGCCGGAGATTTTGACGTTTATGCCGCCGACGCCCGCGGGCACGGCTTCTCAACACTTGCAGCTGACCCCGCGCATTATCCGGGCTGGACGCAATATCGTAACGACCTGATCGGTGTAGTCGAACATCTGTGCGACAAGGCGGGCGAAAAAATCTGGCTGGGCGGGCATTCGATGGGCGGTTGCGCATCTGTTATGGCCGCCGCAAAACGCCCCGATCTGGTGGCGGGTCTGGTGCTGGCCGATCCGGTTATCGTGCCGCGCCGCGAGCGTTTGCTGGCACGCATGACATTTCGCAATGGGGGCGGTTTCGCACTTGCCGTAAACGCCGCCAAACGCCGTGCCGACTGGCCCGATGCCGAAACAGTCATTAAGGCCTATACCGGCCGTGGGGCGTTTCAAACCTGGCAGGATGGTTTTCTTGAGGCTTATGTTGACGGCGGCGTGCGTCCGCTGGATGGCGGCGGCGAAAACACCGTGACGCTGGCGTGTGCGCCGGCTTGGGAAGCCGCAAATTTTAACGATCAGCGCCATAACAGCACAAGCCCCGCCCGCCGGTTGAAAGTGCCCTTCACGCTGATGATGGCCGAAAGCGGGTCGACCACGCGGTCGGTTCTGTCGTTTCGGCTGGCACGCGCATCCAAGAAAATTGAGGTGATTGCGGGCAGCTCACATTTTCTGCCGATGGAATTTCCGGACCTCGTGCGCGCAGAAATTTATGCGCGTGCCGGCTTGGCCGGTTAGGGGCGCACCCGCTCAAGCATCAATAGGTGAGGTGCCGGCCACGAGTTTCGTGTCCAATAAGGCGCGCACGTGGGTAGGCCAGGGCGTGCTTTTGCGGCTTTCCAAATCGAAGCACACCAGGCTGGTATCGGAAACCGCCGATAAAGCACCGGTGCCGAAATTATACAGGCGATGCTCGACGCGCGCGCCGCGATCGCTGACCTCGCGCAAAACCGAGAGCGTCTCGACCATATCGCCCTCGTAAAGCTCGCTGATATAATTCATCCGCAATTCGCTAACGGCAAAGCCATGCCCCGATGCGATGAGGCCGGGCTGGTCAAGGCCCAGCAATTGCCAGAAATGCGGTCCCGCCTCGGTTTGCCGGCGCACATAAAACATTGTGTTCATATGCCCGAACTGGTCGCATTCCCAGCTATTGACGCCGGTACCGCCGCTTCTGAAAAACCCTTCGGCAATCGACACTTCACGGCTGACCTGACCGACCGCGCCGCCGGCCGGGACGCGTAAAGGGGTCGCATGATCGGGCAGATCGATGGTCAGTTTGGCGGCTTTTTCGCGTGTGGCCTCGGGCCACGGCATCAAGCGGCGTGCTTTCGTATCAAAAAATCCAATTACGGTTCGAAACGAGGCTTGCAACGCCTCGTTTGCGTCCCGAAACTCCTGATAGACCACCATTGTGCGTTCGCGTGGCTCGATAACGGCACTGCGCCCGATCATCATGCCGCCGGATGTCACCTCGCGGTGAAAACGGCAATGTTCTTCAAGCGCCACCGTACCGTGGCCGCTGTCACGCAAAGCCGCGGGGTCAAGGCCCAAAGCATGGCGTGTGAAAAATGCCTGATCCGACGATCGGCCAAAATAATGGGATACATTGAGATGGCCCATATTATCGCATTCCCATTTCTGGGCGACGCCTTGATAACCGGGCACGAGTTTGTCGAGAAATTCAGTTTGGCTGGTCATGTTGACAGTCACGATTGAGACAGACGCTTTGAACGATGTTGGAAAGCGCCAACATGCCGAAAAATCCGGTTTTGCTCAAGTTTTTTGACGATTAAGGGGTGTCGGTGAAGCCGGGCAGATATGCGCCATAGCCGCGCGCGGCCATATCGCTTACGGGGATAAATTCCAGCGCCGCCGAGTTAATGCAGTAGCGCAAGCCCGTCGGAGCCGGCCCGTCGTCGAAAACATGACCCAGATGACTGTCGCCTTGGCGCGAGCGCACTTCGGTGCGCGGCAGAACCATTTTCCAGTCGGCGCGTTCGACAATGTTTTCCGGTTCCAGCGGCCGGGTAAAAGAAGGCCACCCTGTGCGACTGTCATATTTGTCGCGCGAGGAAAACAGCGGCTCGCCGGACACGATATCCACATAAATGCCGTCTTCTTTCAGGTTCCAGAAGCGGTTGCGGTAGGGCGGTTCGGTTTTGTCTTTCTGAGTGACCGCATATTGTATGGGGGAAAGTTGTTGTTTGAGAACGCCATCATCGGGTTTCACAAATTCATCAAGGTTTTGACCGCGTGCATAAAGGCTAGGCAAGACCAAAAGGCCTGTCAAAGCCACCAGAAGCAGGGCATCACGAAGTTTATGTTCCACAATTTTTCTCCATTATTTCATCCCGCAAAATGGCAGAAAAATATGGCCTAAAAATGACGCCTTAAATCGGCCCCAAGATAGGGAAAACCCCTTACTCTTATTCTTCAGTCTTCTTGTTTTTGGCGCGGTTTTAGCAAATTAGGCGGGGTGCATTTAAATTTGGGTTAATCCGCAAACAATGTTTGAAATATCGCATCTCTTGGCGCATTATCGCGTCAGTTTTTAAAGAACAGGAGAAAGACATGTCACGAGAAGCTGTAATCGTATCGAGTGCACGCACCGGCCTGGCGAAATCCGGTCGCGGCGGATTCAATATGACCCACGGTGCCGCCATGGGCGGTCATGCCATCAAGCACGCCATTGAGCGCGCCAATATCGAGCCGAGCGAAGTTGAAGACGTAATCATGGGCTGCGGCACGCCCGAAGGCGC
>CAJWBV010000064.1 GCA_913020275.1 uncultured Rhodobiaceae bacterium | reverse complement strand
GGTAGCTGTTATCTTCCGCTTCAATTACATCAGAAAGCGTTTGCATTGGGTTTCTCCGTCAAACTCTATATGAAAAAGATATAAAACCCGAACCGAGCACATCAAGCTGAAAAAATGCCGCGCGCGGTCTTTCGGGTTTAGAGCGCTGCCCAGCCCAGACCGCCAATGGCCAGCAGCAAATAGGCGCCGGGCAGGGAAATGAGGTTTTTATGGCCCGTTACGTAGAGCCCGATAAAAACTCCTGCCCCCAAAAAGCTCATAATGATAATTGGCACCGCTATAAGCGCCACGTCCGGGTTGTTGGCAACGTAGAATAACGTCAGCGCACTGACCAGAAGCTGAACGCTAAACGCATCCCACGAAACGGCTGAAAGCGACTTGGTTATGCCTTCCATCTCGGCCGCATTGATATTACCGAGATATATTTTGCGTCCCCAAATACCGTGGATAACCGTGGCAGCCAAAGCCACCCCCCCAGCACTCATCCAAAGCCAATAAGTCATGTGAAATCTCCCTCTGTCTCAATTTAAGCGCAAGGGGTGAAGGGGCACAAGCGCGGGTTTTGCTTGAACCTGCCTGCCAGAGTTTTGTAAAACGGCTTGTATCCAGACGGAGAGGTGCCGGAGTGGTTGAACGGGGCGGTCTCGAAAACCGTTGTGCGCGCAAGCGTACCGAGGGTTCGAATCCCTCTCTCTCCGCCAGCCGCCTGTCGAAACAAAACCCACCCGAATTAACGCTTGATAATAGACTTTGTCGGGCAGTGAGCTATCTTGGGCGGGCAGTTCATAATATCGGGCTTTAAAACTACCGGCCTGAATACGGGGGGACGTTATGACACTTTTGATTTTGGGCAGCATTCTTTTTCTGGCCAGCCACATGATTTCCGCATTTGGGCTTCGCGCCAGAGTGGAAGCCATTGGCGGCCACCATGCCTATATGGGGCTGGTCACCGTTTTGTCGGTCATCAGCTTGATACTGATTGTTATGGGATATCAGCAAACAAGTTATCAGCAGGTTTGGATGCCTTTGCCGGCCTCATACGCATTGGCGAGCTATCTAATGCCGATTGCAACCATATTGATTGTTGCAGGGAATATTCCCGGCAATATCGGGCGACACATCAAGCATCCTATGTTGACGGGTATCGCCGTTTGGGCGTTTCTCCACCTGCTGGCAAATGGCGACCTGTCATCCACCATCATCTTTATTACCTTTGGCGGCTATGCGATTTACAGACGACTGACCCTGCAACCGCAACCATCTGAGAGCAAACCGATTTATTGGGATGGTTTGGCCATAGCCCTTGGCCTGGTCGTCTATGGTTTATTCTATTACTTCCATGAGGCCCTAAGCGGTGTTGGATTATCGTGAGTAAACACTGATGCGCGCGCTTTTGGTTGAAGAACTCCTGCCCGATTTTGGCGGCTGCCGCCTGGCCGACGGGCTTGCTAAGCCCGCCCCGCGCGCAGGCGAGGTGCAGGTAAAAATCAGGGCGGCTGCGCTGGGCTTTCCCGATTTGCTGATGACCCATGGCGGCTATCAGCACAAGCCCGAATTGCCGTTTACGCCGGGCACCGAAATGGCGGGCGAGGTGACGGCGCTGGGCGAAAATGTCACGGATTTCAAAATCGGCGACCCTGTTGTCGGCGGGGCTTTGGGCGGCGGGCTGGCCGAAATGGGCGTTTTTCCCGCCGCCGGTTTACGCGCCATACCGAAATCCATGGATTTTGCTACCGCCGCGGCCACCGGTTCGGCCTATTTGACGGCTTATGTGTCGCTGGTGTGTCGCGGCCATGTGCAACCCGGCGACTGGGTGCTGGTGCATGGCGCGGCAGGCGGTGTGGGGCTGGCCGCGGTCGATCTCGCAAAGCATTTGGGCGCACGGGTCATTGCCGTGGCCTCAACGGCTGAAAAGCGCCACCTCATCGAAACCCATTATGCGCCCGATGTGGTGCTTGACCCTGAGGGCGGTTTTCGCGAAGCGGTGAAGGAAATTACCGGCGGCGGCGCAGATGTAATTTACGACCCCGTCGGCGGCGATGTTTTCGACGAAAGCGTGCGCTGCATCGCCTGGGGCGGTCGCCTGCTCGTGGTGGGCTTTGCTTCGGGGCGTATTCCGACAATTCCGGTTAACATGCCGCTTATTAAGGGTTTTTCGGTGGTCGGTGTGCGCGCCGGTGAATATGGACGCCGCGACCCCGATGCCGGACGCGACAATTTGGAAGCTGTTTGGGAATTGGCCGCAAGCGGCGCCATAAGGCCTTATGTGCATGCCGAATTGCCGCTGTCGAAGTGGCGCACGGCATTTTCTTTGATGGAAGACCGCGCACTGGTAGGGCGCGTGATTATTAATCCGAACGCCTGAACCGCCAGCCGGACAAGCGTGCCAAAACGCGCCTCCTGTCCCTTGATGTGATCCGGGCGGGTTCTGCGCGTGTTGCCCCTTGACTTGAGGGACTTTCTTTGTATATTCGCGGCTCATGCGCGGTGGGCGCGGGTCCCCGTAGTATGTGAAATTCGTTGTGATGAAATTTGGATTGGAATCAGGCGATGTACGCAGTGATTCGCACAGGCGGAAAACAATATCGTGTCAGCAAAGATGACGTGATCGAGATTGAACGCCTTGAAGGTAAAGTCGGCGACAAGGTCAAGTTCGACGAAGTTTTGCTGCTGGGCGAAGACGGCAAGGCACCGAAAATCGGTGCGCCGACCGTGAGCGGCGCAAGCGTTGTGGCCGAAGTGGTTGAGCAAACACGTGCCGACAAGGTGACGGTGATTAAATTCAAGCGCCGCAAAAATTATCACCGCACAAAAGGCCACCGCCAGCATCACACGGTTTTGAAAATTACCGGTATTGCGGCGAAAGCGGCGGCCAAAGCAAAGGCAAAAGCTGCCGAGGCCGAAACGGAAGATAAAAGCGAGGAGTAGAACTCATGGCTCATAAAAAGGCAGGCGGTTCTTCACGCAATGGTCGCGACAGCGCGGGCCGGCGGCTTGGTGTCAAGAAATTTGGCGGCGAGCATGTCATTCCCGGCAATATCATCATCCGCCAACGCGGCACGAAATGGCATCCGGGCGACAATGTCGGCATTGGCAAAGACCACACAATTTTTGCCGTTGTCGAAGGCAATGTATCGTTTTCCGAGAAAAAAGGCGGTCGTACGGTTGTCTCGGTTCTGCCAACAGCAGAAGCAGCCGAATAACGAAACCCTGTGGCCCGCAGGGGCGTTTTCAGGCAAATGGGAGATGGGCGGCCATCTCCCTTTTTATTTGGGCGGGTATCAGCACGGTGCGGGGCATCGGCTTTTTACTTCCAACAGTTAAGATAAAACACTAGATTCAGGATGTTATCGGGTTTTCCGGATCGGCACAGGACGACGCACCGCCATGAAATTTCTTGATCAGGCAAAAGTCTATATCCGTTCAGGCGACGGCGGCGCGGGCTGTGTCAGTTTTCGGCGCGAAAAATATGTCGAATTTGGCGGACCCGATGGCGGCGATGGTGGCAGCGGCGGCGATGTCATTGCCGAATGCGTGGACGGGCTGAACACGCTGATCGACTATCGCTACCAACAACATTTCAAAGCCGGCACCGGCACACATGGCATGGGGCGCAACCGCACCGGTGCCGACGGCGCCGACAAGGTTTTGCGTGTGCCCATTGGCACACAAATTTTCGCCGAAGACAATGAAACCCTGCTTGCCGACCTGACCGAGATCGGACAACGCATTGTGCTGGCGCGTGGCGGCAATGGCGGTTTTGGCAATGCCCGTTTCAAAGGGCCGGTCAATCGCGCGCCGCGCCATGCCAATCCGGGGCTTGAAGGGCGCGACGCCTGGCTCTGGTTGCGGCTGAAGCTGATTGCCGATATCGGCCTTTTGGGACTGCCCAATGCCGGCAAATCAACACTGCTTGCCAGTGTCAGCCGCGCGCGCCCGAAAATTGCTGATTATCCGTTCACCACCCTGCACCCTAATCTGGGCGTTGTCGGCGCGCGCGGGCACGAATTTGTCATGGCCGATATTCCGGGCCTGATTGCCGGTGCCAGCGACGGCGCCGGTTTGGGCCACAGATTTTTGGGCCATGTCGAACGCTGCACCGCGCTGTTACATCTGGTGGACGCAACCCAAGACGACATTGTCGCCGACTATCGTACCATCCGCCACGAACTGGCAGCCTATAGCACTGATCTGGCCGGACGCCGCGAAGTAATCGCCCTGACCAAATGCGATGCGCTGGACGAAAATTTGCGCAAAGAAAAACAACATCAACTGGAAAGCGAGACGGGCATCGCGCCGGTTCTCATTTCTGCCGTAAGCGGCGAGAATATCGACCAATTATGCGATATTTTGCTCAATTGCGTACGCAGCGGAGAGGCCGAAACGCCCGCAAAAGCCGCTGGTTCGGCCATGCAACAATCTGCGGGCTGGCACCCGCTCGAAAGAGGCTAGCGGCCATGCAAAACGAGATAAATGCCGCAAAACGCGTGGTTATCAAGGTCGGGTCTTCACTGCTTATTCGCGATGGCGCGCTGGATAAGCAATGGCTGACGGGGCTGGCCGAAGAGATTAAAACCGCCAGCGCGCGCGGCCAGCAAATAATGGTCGTGACATCCGGCGCGGTGGCGCTTGGCAGTGCCGGCGCAGGCCTCGACCGCCAGACAATGACATTGGAGCAAAGCCAGGCCGCCGCCGCCATTGGACAAATCGCGCTGACGCAGGGCTGGCAGGATTGTCTCGCCGATAAGGGGCTGAAAGCCGCCCAGATTCTTTTGACCCTTGGTGACACAGAACAGCGCCGACGCTATCTGAATGCGCGCCGCACCTTGCAGGCCTTGTTGGATATGGGCACGGTGCCCGTCATCAATGAAAACGACACGGTGGCTACACAAGAATTGCGCTATGGCGACAATGACCGGTTGGCTGCGCGCGTTGCCGGCATGATGTCGGCGGATTGCCTCATTCTGCTTTCAGATGTTGACGGGTTTTATACCGCCGCGCCGGAGACGGATGAAAATGCCGACCTCATCCGCGAGGTGACGGATGTGAACGATGATTTGCTGGCCATGGCCGGCGGCGCGGGCAGTGTCGTCGGCTCCGGCGGCATGGTGACGAAATTGCAGGCCGCCCAAATTGCCATGCAAGCCGGGTGCCACATGATTTTGACGGATGGACGCGGGCCCCATCCGCTTTCGCGCCTGCACGAAACAGGCCGCGCGACCTTGTTTCGTGCCACCCAGAACCCGCTGGCGGCGCGCAAGAACTGGATTGCCGGCACATTGCAAACAGCCGGACAATTGTATATTGATGCTGGAGCCGCCGCCGCTCTGCGCGACGGCAAATCGCTTTTGCCAATTGGTGTTACCAATGTGTCGGGAAATTTTGAACGCGGCGATTGTGTGCAGATTATGGATTGCGACGGCAGTGAGATCGCCCGCGGTTTGACGGCCTATGCCACGGGCGACGCGACCCGTATTATCGGACGCGCCAGCAAGGAAATCATTGATCTGCTGGGCTTTGACGGACGCCGCGAAATTGTTCACAGAGACGACCTTGTGATGAACCAGGAAGGGGAATGAGGTGACGCAACTGTCGGGAAAAACCGCCGAAAAAAGTCTGGCCGAGATTATGTCCGGCATAGGTTCACGTGCGCGCAGCGCGGCGCAAACCCTTGCATTGGCTGACACGGAAGAAAAAAACACCGGCCTGCAAAACGCCGCCAATGAATTGCGTGCCGCAGCCGGTGACATTATTGAGGCCAATCGGCACGATCTGGCCGAAGCCGAAAAACAGAACGTTGGCCCGGCGCGCCTTGACCGCATCAAGCTGGACG
>CAJWBV010000063.1 GCA_913020275.1 uncultured Rhodobiaceae bacterium | reverse complement strand
ACTTGTATGAAAAATGCGTGGCCGGCATGGGCATTGACCTGGCCTTGCTCAGCAGTGAAGGGGGCGAGGCTTAGCCGTCTGTACCTGTTTGCTCCGGCACTTCATCTGATACGCGGCGCTGGTCGGGTACAAAAATGGCGCCCAGAAACACGCACGCGCATGTCACAGCCAGCAGAACTTCGGAAATATCATTGCTGATGAGGCCGGCAAAATCCGGTTGCCAGACGGCGGCCAAACCGCTTAGGCCGGCGGCAAGCAGACAAAAATCGCCAATAATGACCACCCGCGTCCAGTAGTTCCGGTTGGTGGTTTTGCGCAAAAGCATATTGACCTGACTGATCGCCGTCATCACCAGCATGACAATCAGCGCCCCGCGCGCATAATCCAGACGATAGGGCAGAACGGCATCTTCAAATCCGAGACTGGCGACAAGCCCGCGCATCCATAAGCTTGAAATCAACACCAGCATGCCACCGCCCATAACCAGCGCGTAATAAGCCCGGCTCGAACGGCGAAAACCGGCCACACCCAGCCCGCCCGCCCCAAGGGCCAACAATATCGCAAGAATGACGACCTGCATGGTGCGGCGGCGGTCCTCAAAGGCCTGCCGCGCATTGGGGTTCCACAGATAAAGCCCGGCGGCTTCCACCTTGTTTACCAGAACGAAGGTCTGCACGGCTTTGGCGCGAATAAAAAAACGTATTCTGTCGGGATGTCCGGGCCGAGCGGTAAATTCGCTGTCATCGGACACGAACAGTCGCAAGCCGTCCTGTTCGCGAAACAAGCCCAGCGCAAACCCCATTAGCGGCGGGCGCAAACGCTCAAGGTCAAGATGAATAGGCTCATCGCTGGCATTTTGAACGGCAAAGGCCAGATGCCCTTCCGGAGTTGACTGCACATAAGGTGCAAGCCGCATGACACGCAAATCATCGCCAATGCTTATGGCATCGAGCGCCGAGGCGGGGGTCACTCCCGCCCAGAGCAAAAACAACAGTAAGAATCTAATGGGCAAGGTCATCGCGACACAGGGCGAACAATCTGTGGTCGGCCCAAATGCCGCCGATTTTAAGATAGCGCGGGGCATAGCCTTCTTCTTTGAATTTGTTGTTTTTCAAAACTCTGACGGACGGTTCATTATCAATCATACAGGCCGCTTCAAGACGATGCAGTCCCAAAGTGGTAAAGGCAAAATCGCACAATAGCCCGACCGCTTCCGACATCAGCCCCTGATTGGAGAAATGCTCTCCGATCCAATAGCCGACCGTGCCCATCTGCGCCGCGCCGCGGCGAATATAGCTGAGATTGACCGCCCCCATCATCTGGTTCATTTCCAGATTCCAGATAAAGAATGCATAGCCGCGATCTTGGCGCGCCTCCTGATTATAGGTGCGCAATCGCAACCGGAAACTGCGGCGCGACAGCTCGTCCGGCATCCATAACGGCTCGCGCATTTGCAGATATTTCTGATTGTCACGGCGCAGTTTCACCCAATGCGGATAATCGCGCATGAGTGGCGGGCGCAAATTGACCCGATTGCCCGCAAGTACTTTGCGCCCCACGCGCAAAGGGCGTTTCAGAAAATTTATGCGGCTGCGCGCCATCTATCCCATCCGTCCGTTTTGACGGATGAAAGTCTGAACCGCGCCCAACGCATTTTCAACCGGCGAAATGCGTTCGGGTTGCGTCATCATTTCGCGCACACGCGCAGGAATATCGGGGCCGGTGCCGAAGGCGGCTTCCACGGCAGCGGGAAACTTCGCCGGATGCGCGGTCGCCAGCGAGACCATGGGCACGCCATCGGGCAACACCGCGCGCCGTGCCGCCGCCAGCCCCACCGCCGTGTGCGGGTCGATTTGCATATCAAAACGCTTCAGAACATCGCGCATTGTCTCTTGCGTCTGGGCTTCGTCAACGCGTGCGGCATCAAACAGAGCCGACATAAGCGCCACTTCATCTTCTGCCATTTCAAACCGGCCGTCGCGCGCCAGCGCATTCATAAAGCCGCTGACGCGGGGCGCATCGCGGCGCGTCAATTCAAACAATAGCCTCTCAAAATTGCTCGATACCTGAATGTCCATGCTGGGGCTTGAGGTCGCAATCACCTCTTCAGTTTCGTAAATTCCGGCCTGCATGACACGGGCAAGAATATCGTTCACATTGGTGGCAATCATCAGCCGGGCGACGGGAAGACCCATTTGCGCGGCGACATATCCGGCAAAAATGTCGCCGAAATTGCCGGTTGGCACCGAAAATCCGACGGGCGTATCAGGGCTGCCAAGCTGTGCGGCGGCGGTAAAATAATAGGTGGTCTGTGCCATCACCCGCGCCCAATTGATCGAATTGACCCCGGCCAAATTCACCTCTTGGCGAAATTCGCTGTCATTGAACATCGCCTTCACCAGCGCCTGACAATCGTCAAACGTGCCGTCGACGGCCAGCGTATGCACATTGGCATCTGTCGGCGTTGTCATTTGCATGCGCTGGATGTCCGACACGCGCCCTTGCGGATAGAGAATGAAAACATCGACGGCGTCGCGGCCCCGAAACGCTTCAATGGCCGCCCCGCCCGTATCACCCGACGTGGCGCCGACAATCGTGGCGCGCTGCCCGCGCCGTCTGAGCGCGTCATCCATCAGGCGCGCGAGCAACTGCATCGCCACATCCTTGAACGCCAGCGTAGGCCCGTGGAACAGTTCCAGCAAATAGTGGCCGTCATCCAGCGCCACCAATGGGGCGATGTCGGCGTGCGAAAAACCGGCATAAGCCTCATCGACAATTTCGGCAAATCTTTCGGGCCGCACGTCACTTCCCAGAAACGGCATCAGAACGGTTTTGGCAACGTGTTGAAAACCGGCCCCGCGAAAACCCTCCAGCGTTTGTCGCGACAGTTTCGGCCAGTGATCGGGCACATAAAGTCCCCCGTCACCGGCCAGCCCTGCAAGCAGGGTCGGTTCGAATGACAGTGCCGTTGCGCGGCCTCTCGTGCTGATATACTCCACCGGATACCCTAATCTTTGCGCTTGCGCCTGCCCCGCATGTGCCACAGACCGGAAATAAATACAAGCACCGCCGCCAGCGCAAACCACGTAAACGCATATTCAAGGTGCCGGTTTGAAAGGGAAATTCGCGTCTGCGCGCCGCGCGGCCACGGGGCTTCGGCACCAGCGGGCACATTTGCAGATTCGACAATGACCGGCGGCAGGGAAATTCCGAAATGACGACCGATTTGCGGCGCATCACGCACATAAACCAGACCATTTTCCAGGTCATTTTCGGCGGCGAAGATATTGCGGGCGTCGGGCCAGCGAATGACAACCGGAAGCCTTTGCACCTTGCCTTGCCGGCCGCCAATTTGGTCTTTCAGGCGCGCCGGAACAAAACCTTCATCCAGCAATATATGGGCACCGTCGGCAAGCACCACCGGTGTCAGCACATGATAGCCAACCCGGTCGGCGGGCGCGATGCCGGCCGGTGCATTTTCAATTTGAGTGAACCAAAATACCGACGCGCCGCTTCGGGTCGCATCCATTACTGCCGGATGATAATCATGCGCCTCACGGCGCAACGAAGCAATATCGTCTGCCGAGGCCAGCACCAGGGACTCCGCAGACAAGCGCTGTTCGATGCGCGCCAGAAGGTCTTCCTTCCAAGCCAGCCTTTCGACCTGCCAAAAGCCCAGCGACAAGAGACCCGCAAGCATCACCACGGTAGCAAGAAGCGGGAGGGTGCGCCGCATGCCCAAAATTCTTGTTTTAATGAGCGCCCGCGCCCGGTCCGGCACCCAGAATATAGATGACGACAAAAAGGAACAGCCAGACGACGTCAACGAAGTGCCAGTACCACGCGGCGGCCTCAAACCCGAAATGGCTTTGCGGGGTGAAGTGATCGGCCAGCGCGCGCAACAGGCACACCAGCAAAAACACCGTGCCGACAATCACGTGAAAGCCGTGAAATCCGGTCGCCATGAAAAATGTGGCACCGTAAATATGGCCGGAAAACCCGAACGCCGCATGCTGATATTCATAGGCCTGAAAAACCGTGAACAACGCCCCCAGAGCGACAGTCAGCACCAGCCCCCATTTCAACCCTTCGCGGTCGCCATGTTGCAGCGCATGGTGGGCCCAAGTAACGGTGGTGCCGGATGTCAGCAAAATCAGCGTGTTGATAAGCGGCAAGTGCCATGGATCAAAAGTCTCAATACCGTCGGGCGGCCAGTGCCCGCCCGTCAGTTCGGTACGCGCAGCTTGAATTGCCTCGCCCGGATAGAGGCTGGCGTCAAAATAAGCCCAGAACCAGGCGACGAAGAACATCACCTCGGAGGCAATGAACAAAATCATGCCGTAGCGATGATGCAATTGAACCACCGGTGTGTGGTCGCCGCCATGGGCCTCATTGATAACATCGCGCCACCACGCCAGCATGGTATACAAAACCCCGGCCAGCCCGATAATCATGACCCACGGCGTGTCTGAATGGAAATACTGCACCGCGCCGATTGCCAGCACCAGCGCACTTACAGAGCCCACCACAGGCCAAGGGCTTGGATTTACCAGATGATAATCGTGATGCTTTGCATGCGTATCTGCCATGAGTTTCTATCCCCTCGGTGAAGCCGGTTCGGCGCGCGCCGATTCTGACGCTTTAAAGAATGTATAGGACAAAGTGATGGTTTTGACATCATCCATTTCGGGGTCTGTCAAAATTTCAGGATCAACGAAAAAGCTCACCGGCATATCCACGCGCTGGCCCGGCGCCAGAACCTGCTCGGTGAAACAGAAACAGTCGATCTTTGAGAAGTAAATGCCGGCCTTTGACGGCGACACATTATAGGTCGCAGTGCCGGTAATGCTGGTGTCTGTCGGGTTATGCGCTTCGTAAAAAGCAAGCCCCTGTTCGCCAATCGCCAATTGCACCGGCTGGGCGGGTGCTTCAAACGACCATGGCATGTCGCGGTTCAGGCTGGCGTCAAAGCGAATGGTAATTTCCCGCGTCGCGGCGGAAGCAGGCGCGGCGGTTGCCACTTGCGTGGTACCGCCATAACCGGTTACGCGGCAAAACAAATCATAAAGCGGCACGGCGGCATAAGCTGCACCGATCATGAGCACGGCCAGACCCGCCGCACCCACTGCCGTGCGCCTGTTTCTGCCGGTCATCATATCGGTCTGTGCATTGTGTTTGTCGGGTCCGGTCATTTTACAACGCCCGATTAGCCACGTTTTCGCCGAGCCGGACAAGCGTGACCAGAAAGAACATGCCGACAAGCCCGGCCAGTGCCAGCGCCATAATGAGCGCGCGGCGGCGGCGCTGTTTCAGCAATTCTGGCGTCCAGCCGTTCGAATCTGTCTGACTGTCTTTTTCGCCTGCCATGAAAGCCTCCTAAAGACCCGAAGCCATCAGCCGGTCAGCCGGCAACAGCGCGAAAACGATGAAAAGATAAAAAATCGAATAGGCAAACACCATTCCTGCAATGCGATTGCGCCGCTCACGCGAACTCACTGCAAGAAGAAGGCTAAGGCCCACAAAAATCGCACTCGCAACGCCCGCGCCTACGCCGTAAAGCAATCCGGAAAAGCCCAGCAGATAAGGCAACATGACCGTGCCGGCCAGCGCCAGCGTATAAAGCAGAATTTGGCGCACTGTCGCATCGGCACCGCTGGTCACCGGCAACATGGGAATATTGGCGGCGCGATAATCGTCGTTTTTGACCAACGCCAAGGCCCAGAAATGCGGCGGCGTCCAGATGAAAATAATCAGGAAAAACACCAGCGGCTCAAGCGAAATGGAACCGGTTGCCGCCACCCAGCCAATGACCGGAGGAAACGCACCGGCAGCCC
>CAJWBV010000062.1 GCA_913020275.1 uncultured Rhodobiaceae bacterium | reverse complement strand
CAACCATTTCCTGAGCTCGGTGGGCCTCGGCCTCCAGCCCCTCCTGTTCCAGCAATACATGGCGCAAGGCTGCGGCCGCTTCGGCCTCACTTTCGCGCAAGGCGGGCAGGCGCTCATGCGCGGCGGCCTGCGCGACATTGGCAGAGGTTGCCTCTTGGGTGGCCGTATCAACCTGCGCGCGTGCCGCAACTAGCTGGGCGGCGGCTTCATCAACCATCACGCAGGCCTGATGCCAGCGGATGTGGAGCGCTGTCGCTTCGACGCCGCGAATTTGCCCGGAAATATTTTTATATCGGCTGGCCTGTCGCGCTTGACGTTTCAACTGCCGAAATTCGGTTTCAAGCGTCTGCAGGGCATCGTCCACTTTGTCCAGATTGTTTTCCGCCGCGCGCAATCGCAACTCGGCCTCATGTCGGCGCGAATGCAAGCCCGAAATGCCGGCCGCTTCTTCCAAAATCATACGCCGCGCTTCGGGCTTGGCGTTAATCAGTTCGCCAATTTGCCCCTGCCGCACCAGAGAGGTTGAACGCGCGCCGGTCGAGGCGTCGGCGAAAAGCAATTGCACATCGCGCGCGCGCACATCACGGCTGTTAATGCGATAGGCCGAGCCCGCATCGCGCTCAATGCGCCGGACAATTTCCAGTTCTTCCGCATCATTATATTCGGCCGGCGCGTTGCGTTCTTCATTGTCCAGAAACAGCAGAACTTCGGCATGATTGCGCGCCGGACGCGCATTGGTACCGGCAAAAATAACGTCCTCCATGCCCGATCCGCGCATTGACTTATACGATGTTTCGCCCATCACCCAGCGCAGGGCTTCCAGCAAATTGGATTTGCCGCACCCGTTGGGGCCGACAACGCCGGTGACGCCCGGCAAAATATCCAGATCAACCGGGTCAACGAAGGACTTAAATCCTGACAGACGTAGGCGTTTGAACTGCATGGCGGCCTTCTCTAATTATCCGTGTCCGGAAGCAGGGGGATGAAAATCTCCTCAAATACTTCCAGCGGTTGATTGCCCTCAAGTTTCTCACCATTGACGAAAAACGTAGGCGTCGAGCGCACATCGAGCTTTTCAGCCGCCGCGGTCTGCATGCCGCGAATGGCCGCCAGCACGCTTTCGTCCTTCAGGCAAACAATATAATCGTCCTCCGACAGGCCGGCTTGTTTGGCAATTTTCTGCAATTCGGCGGATGGGTCTTGCGAGGCAATCCACATGCCTTGGCGCGCGAACAGAATATCGATGAACGCCACCCGCGCAACCGGCGACACGCATTGCGCCAGCATAGCACCCGCCATGGCATAAGGGTCGAGCGGGAACGGGCGGAATTTGATGAGCACTTGGCCCGTATCGACATATTTTTCTTTCAAAGCGGGCAGTGTTTCGGTGTGAAACGCGGCGCAATGCGGACAGGTCAGCGAAGAATATTCAACAATGGTAATCGGCGCGGCCGGGTCACCTAATGACAACTCACCCAGAGGGTTGGGCGTGGCAAGCGGGTCGCCATCGGACAGTGCCGCTACCGAAGCGACCGCTTCATCGGTGTCCGCCTCGCCATCGGCTAGGCCACCATCGGGGTTTTCGGCCATATTGAGATAAAATATGGCTCCGGCAATAACGGCGAGAACCGCGAGTATCGCAATGACAATTTGATTTTGCTTTGGCACGGTCAACTCCCGAATCGTGTCTTTGTGCCCAGTATATAGGAGCAGGCGGGTAACAAGCCTTTTCAAGCCGCAGGGACGGCGAATGCCTGTGGAAAACTTGCCCCCTAAATTCTAGTCAGGAGTTCCGCTGCCGCGCAATCTGCGCGCCCAGTCGCGCCAGCGCCGATTGCAGGCGGCCGGGCTTCAGCCCTCCCAGCGAGGCGCGCGCGGCTTCAATCTCGTCCTTGCCAAGGGGTGCTTGACCCCGCGATTTGCCGGTCAGCGGCAAGGGCCCCTGTACAATATGCAGGCGCGCCAGTGTGCCGGCACCAAAATGCCCGTTGATACGCTCGATAATCTGCGGTGCCATATGTTGCACCTCTAGCGCCATCGCGCCCTCAACACGCACTGTCAGCACCGCCCCTTCCGGCCCGCCACGGCGAATTCTGTCAGGTTGGCTCAATGCGGCAAGTTCCGGCCCGACAATGGCCGACCAGTGACTGAGCAGGTCAATTTTCCCAAACCCGCGCCGCTTGAGCGCCGGGCTCAGCACGCGGTCGAGCAAAACTCCGACTTGGCGCCCCTGAAAGCCCCGCGCGGGCTGGGTCGGCGGCACCGACCTGCGAAACCGGAGATTATCTTTTGGCATCCGACCTGTTTGGCTCCGTGTAGTTTATGCATTAGTTTATCACGGGTGAGTGCAACACCGACATCGAAATTACTGCGC
The DNA here is from genome assembly GCA_913020275.1 of uncultured Rhodobiaceae bacterium. Classification (GTDB taxonomy): domain Bacteria; phylum Pseudomonadota; class Alphaproteobacteria; order RS24; family RS24; genus UBA7378. The sequence goes on along the minus strand of CAJWBV010000062.1, from coordinate 3,492 downwards.
TGGTACGACAAAAACCGCCGCGTGCTGGCTTGGCGGGCACTGCCGGGGCAAAAGCCGGACCCCTATCATGTGTGGTTGTCGGAAATCATGCTCCAGCAAACAACGGTTGCGACAGTCACCGCATATTTTCAAAAATTCATCGATATCTGGCCGACTTTGACCGATCTGGCCGCCGCCGAAGACGACACCGTCATGGCGGCATGGGCCGGGCTTGGTTATTACGCGCGCGCGCGCAATTTGTTGAAATGCGCCCGCATCGTCGTGGCCAAGCACAATGGCGAATTTCCGTCGACGGAAGAAAAATTGCGTGCCCTGCCCGGCATCGGCCCCTATACGGCGGCGGCCATTGCAGCCATTGCCTTCAACCGGCCGGCCGCTCCGGTCGATGGCAATATTGAGCGCGTATTGGCGCGCCTGAACGCCGATGCCACGCCCCTGCCGGCGCTGAAGGCGCGGGTCAAAAACACCAATGCCGCAATGGTGCCGCATGCACGCCCCGGTGATTTCGCGCAAGCCATGATGGATTTGGGCGCAACCATATGCACACCCAAGCGCCCCAATTGTGCGATTTGCCCGTGGTACGCGCCTTGCGAGGCGCGCGCGCAAGGCATTCAGGAAACCCTGCCGCAACGCGCGCCCAAAACCCCCAAACCGCAGCGCACTGGCACAGTTTTTTGGCTGGAAAATGCACACAAAGACGTGCTGATGGCGCGGCGCCCCGATAAAGGATTGCTGGGCGGCATGTTGATGTTTCCCTCGCAAGGATGGGATGCAAGCAATGACACGCAATTGCCGCAACTTCTGCCCGATGGTTGGACGCCATTAACCGGCGAGGTGGCGCATGTGTTTACACATTTTCGTTTGAACTTGAAACTGGTCGCCCAGACTGCGCCGAAAGGTTTTCGTAAACCCGCCGGTTATGAATGGGTCAATCCGCGCGATTTTCCCGACCGCGCCCTGCCCAGCGTCATGCGCAAAGTGGCAATGAAAGTCTTGGAAGAAAGCCCGAAACGGCTCGCCTGAATGGATCACGCGTCATCGCGGCGTATTTTTTGCCGCAAATCATCAATCGGCACCAGCGTGTCGCCGTCGGCGACGTGCCAGAAAGTCCAGCCATTGCAGCTCGGCGCACCTTGGGCAGCGGCACCCATTTTGTGAATGGAGCCGGTCAGTCCAGCGCGTTCGGACCCTTTTCCGGTGCCCAATTTTAGGCTGCCATCAGCGCGCACGCGCGCCTGCACCTTGCGGGCCGGCCCGAAAAGCCGTGTACCCGGCTTCAACATACCGCTTTCGACCAGCGCCCCGAACGGAATGCGTTTTTGCTGTTTCGCGCTTTGCACCACTTCAAGGCTTTCATCGTCCAGCGGCTTGATTTTGCTGATGCGCGCTGTTGCCGCCTGCACATAGGCCGGCTCATTTTCAATACCAATGAAATGACGCCCCAGTTTCCTTGCCACGGCACCTGTCGTGCCCGTGCCGAAAAACGGGTCAAGCACCACATCACCCGGATTGGTTGAGGCCAGCAACACCCTGTTCAAAAGCATTTCGGGTTTTTGGGTCGGGTGCAGTTTTGCAAGATCTTCGCCCTTCAAACGCTCTCCGCCATTGCAAATCGGCAGCACCCAGTCGGAACGCATTTGCACGTCGTCATTAAGCGTTTTCATCGCTTGATAGTTGAAGGTGTAGCCGGTTGCATTTTCATCGCGTGCCGCCCAAATCAGCGTTTCATGGGCATTGGTGAAGCGCGTGCCCCTGAAATTCGGCATCGGATTGGATTTGCGCCAGATGATGTCGTTCAGCACCCAAAAACCCAAATCCTGCAATGCCGTGCCAACGCGGAAAATATTATGATAGCTGCCAATCACCCATAATGTGCCGGTGGGTTTCAATATACGCTTCGCTTCGGCAAGCCAGGCGCGGGTAAACGCATCATAGGCGGCAAAGCTGTCAAACTGATCCCATGCATCGGTAACGGCATCGACTTTGGATTGATCGGGCCGGTGCAATTCACCGCGCAATTGCAGATTATAAGGCGGGTCGGCAAAAACCAGATCGACACTGGCAGAAGGCAATGCGCGCAGATGCGTCAGACAATCGCCTTCAAGAATCTGGTCGGGACTCAAGGGGTTACAGCTCATTCTGGCGACAATGAGTCATCACGAGTCCGGCGTCAAATATTAATTAAAAACAAGGCCTAAAAGGCGGCTTTTTTATCCACATTCTTGTCCACAGCCTTTTCTAAGACTGTTCGAGCAGGCGTCGAATGGGCGCAAATGTGCGGCGATGTTCGGGCGACACACCTTGCGCTTCTAGCCCTTCACGGTGGGCGGGCACGCCATAGCCTTTGTTCTGCGCCCAGTGATAGCCAGGATATTGCTCATCAAGCGACACCATCATCTCGTCGCGTGCGTGCTTGGCGATAATGGATGCCGCCGCAATTGAGGGCGCACGGGCATCGCCGCCAATCACCGCCTCGGCCGCATGTGCCCAGTCGGGCAGACGATTGCCGTCGACCAGAATATGGTCGGGTGCATGGGTCAGCTTTGCCACGGCGCGCGCCATAGCGCGCAGACTGGCGACCAGAATATTCGAAGCATCGATTTCTGCCGCCGTTGCAATGCCAAGACCTGTAGCCGCATCCTGCCGGATGCGCGCACTTAAGCGTGCACGTTGTTCGGCACTCAGTTTTTTACTGTCATCGAGGCCGTCCCAATCATAGCTTGCGGGCAAAATAACCGCCGCGGCGACCACCGGTCCGGCCCAACAGCCGCGACCGGCTTCATCCACGCCGGCGATTTTTTTGCGCGGCCACCCCGCACAGCGTTCCAATTCGGGGTTCATGCCGCTGCCCTATTCAGCGGCACGGACCTGCTTTTTTTCCGTTGACCCATAGCGCAAAACCGGTTGGCGCGCGGCGCGGGTTTCATCCAGCCGCTTGGTTGGTGCCAGTTGCGGCGCGGTTGTGAACCGTTCGGTATCACCAGCTTTTGCCGAGGCCACCAGATCGCGCAAAGTGGCGATGAACAAATCCAGTGAGGCCTTGCTCTCGGTTTCGGTCGGCTCAATCAGCATGGCACCATGCACCACCAGCGGGAAATACATGGTCATTGGATGATAGCCTTCATCAATCATGGCCTTGGCAAAATCCAGGGTTTCGACGCCGGTATCTTTCAAAAACGTGTCGTCGAACAAGGCTTCATGCATGCACGGCCCCGCATAGGGCGCAGTCATAGTGCCGTTCAATTCGGCCAGAATATAATTGGCATTCAGCACGGCATCATCAGCTACCTGACGCAACCCGTCGGCACCATGGCTCATCATATAGGCCAGCGCGCGCACAAACATCCCCATTTGACCATGAAAAGCGACCATGCGTCCGAACGGCTGGCCTTCAGTCTGATCTCCATGCTCGACCAGTTCCAGCCCAGACTTGCCTGCAACCACACGCGGCAGGGGCGCAAACGCGGCCAGCCGCTCGGACAGAACCGTTGG
>CAJWBV010000061.1 GCA_913020275.1 uncultured Rhodobiaceae bacterium | reverse complement strand
TGATCGCGACAATGACTTTGGAGTCCTTCATGCCAGCCAGATGCTGAATGGCACCGGAAATGCCGACAGCAATGTAAAGCTCGGGTGCAACAACTTTGCCCGTCTGCCCGACCTGATAATCATTGGGCACAAATCCGGCGTCAACAGCGGCGCGTGAGGCGCCAACCGCGGCGCCCAGCTTGTCGGCGATTTTTTCCAGCAAGGGGAAATTGTCGCCCGATTGCATGCCGCGACCGCCCGAAACAACGATTTTTGCCGATGTCAGTTCGGGGCGGTCGGATTTGGTCAGCTCTTCGCCGATAAATTCCGAAATACCCGGATTGTCGCCCGTGCCGACAGCCTCGACAGCGGCACTGCCCCCGTCACCCGCGGCGGCAAAGGCCGTGGAACGAATGGTAATGGCTTTGCGCGGCTCGCTTGTGCGCACGGTTTGAATGGCATTGCCCGCATAAATCGGGCGCTCGAAGGTCTGCCCGTCAACAACCGCCGTAATGTCGGAAATTTGTGAGCAGTCGAGAAGCGCGGCAATGCGCGGCATGAAATTCTTGCCATTGGTGGAGGCTGGCGAGGCAATGGTGGCATAGCCATCGGCCATGCTTGTCACCAGTGCGGCCATTGGCTCGGCCAGTTGCTTTTCATACAAAGCATCATCGGCCACCAGCACTTTGGCTACGCCGTCCAGTTTTGCGGCGGCTTCGCCCACGGCGCCACAATTTGCACCGGCAACCAGCACGTGCAACTCGCCGCCCATTTGCGCGGCAGCGGTGGCGGATTTGACAGTGGCGTCAGCCAGCGTCTCGTTATTGTGTTCTGCGATCAAAAGCGTGTTCATTACAGCACCCCTGCTTCGTTTTTGAGTTTTTCAACCAATTCGCCCACGGTCTCCACTTTAACCCCGGCCTCGCGTTCGGGCGGTTCGGAGACGTTCACAATCTCAAGTCGCGGGGCGACGTCCACACCGTAATCGGCGGTCGTTTTTTCGTCGATAGGCTTCTTTTTGGCTTTCATTATGTTCGGCAGCGACGCATAACGCGGCTCGTTCAACCGCAGATCGGTCGTCACCACGGCCGGCGTTGTCAGCTTGACGGTTTGCAGGCCGCCGTCAATCTCGCGTGTTACCTGCAATTTGTCATCGGCGAAATCAAGTGCCGAAGCGAATGTGCCCTGCGGCCAGCCCAATAGTGCGGCCAGCATTTGTCCGGTCTGGTTATTGTCACCGTCAATTGCCTGTTTGCCCAGAATAACAAGGTCGGGATTTTCTTCGGCAATAACGGCTTTCAGCAATTTGGCAATGCCCAGGGGCTCCATATCGTCGTCTGTCTGCACAAGAATACCGCGATCTGCGCCCATGGCGAGCGCTGTCCTGATCGTTTCCTGCGCCTGGCTTGGGCCAACGGAGACCACAACAATTTCACTTGCTTTGCCGGCTTCTTGAAGGCGCACGGCCTCTTCCACGGCAATTTCGCAAAACGGGTTCATCGACATTTTTACGTTCGCAAGGTCAACCCCCGATCCGTCCGGTTTCACGCGGATTTTCACGTTGTAATCGACCACCCGTTTGACAGGGACCAGAATTTTCATGTGTGTTCTCCATAATTGGGCGCGTGTTGCCACGCATTGCCGCATAATTAGAGAATTGACCCTGATAAGTCAATTCGCGCAAGGTTTCGTGCCTGCGTCAAAATGCGCGGAATTTTAGGCTTATCTGTTCAGGCCCGGCTGCCAGAGAATGTCCGATTTGCCGTTATTGTTCGCCACTCTTGCCGCGACAAACAAAAGATCCGAAGCGCGGTTCAAAAACTGTCTGGCGGGATGCGAAATGGCGGTGTCGCCTTCGGCAATCGCGGCACATAATTCGCGCTCCGCGCGCCGCGTAATGGTGCGGGCAAGATGCAGATAGGCCGCTGCCGCTGTACCGCCGGGCAAAATGAAACTTTCCAACGCATCAAGCGTGGTGTTGAGCGTATCGATTTCCTTTTCCAGCCGCGCCACTTGATCGTCTGTAATGCGCAATGCGCCTTCCATATCCGGATCCGGTGTCGCCAAATCCGCGCCCAAATCAAAAAAATCATTTTGCAGGCGCAAAATCACCCCGGAAAGCTCGGATTTTTCCTCAAGCGCGGTGCGCGCAAGGCCCAGCGCGGCATTGGCTTCGTCAATTGTTCCGTAACACGCAATCCGCAAATCATGCTTGGCGCGCCGCGTACCGTCAGCGAGGCCTGTGGTGCCGTCATCGCCTGTGCGTGTGTAGATTTTTGTCAGTTTGACCATGCCGGAATTCCCGAGTCTTTCGTCAAATTTAGCGCCCTGAGAGGTAAAATCCCAGCATAACCAGTACGACTGTCGCAAATTGAAGCCCGACGCGCCAGCGCATCAGCTTTTGCGAGGTGCTGGCACTGCCGCTGCGTAACATGTTCAACAGCCCGGCGAGCAAAACGGCGGTGACCGCCGCCAGCCCAAGAGGAATCATATAATTGACCACAGCCATGATTTTTTCCCGTTTTACGTTCTTCGGTTTCTGATTATTATTTAGTTGGCACGAGGCGGCGGGCAATAATATCGGCCTGAATTTCCGCCGCCCCTTCAAAAATATTGAGAATGCGGGCATCGCACAACACGCGGCTGATCGGATATTCAAGCGCAAAACCGTTGCCGCCGTGAATTTGCAGCCCATTGTCAGCCGCCGCCCACGCCACACGCGCGGCCAGCAATTTTGCCATGCCCGCTTCCAAATCGCAGCGCGCATTCATTTCCTTGCGCCGCGCCGCAAAATAGGTCAATTGGCGCGCCGCCAGAATTTCCGCCGCCATCATTACAATTTTGCCGCTAATGCGCTCAAAGCTGAAAATCGGCTTGCCGAATTGTTGCCGGTCCAGCGCATATTTGAAAGCGAGATCCAGCGCGCTTTGCGCCACGCCCACGGCGCGCGCTGCGGTTTGAATGCGCGCGCTTTCAAAGGTCTGCATGAGCTGTTTGAAGCCCGCGCCGGGTTGTCCGCCCAAAAGCGCGGCTTCATCAATGTGAAAATCGTCAAAGCCCAAATCATATTCTTTCATGCCGCGATAGCCCAAAACACTGATCTCACCGCCACTGAGCCCGTCTACGGGAAAGTCATCTTCCTCAGTGCCGCGTGGCTTTTCGGCCAAAAACATGGAAAGCCCCGCATGGCCCTTAACATCGGCTTCGGAGCGTACCAACAAGGTCATGAGATCGGCGCGCGCGGCATGGGTTATCCATGTTTTGGCGCCGAAAACGCGGTAGCCGTCATCGGTTTTCTTGGCGCGTGTCGTCAGGCTTGCGAGGTCTGAACCCGTATTGGGTTCGGTAAACACCGCCGTTGGCAGAATTGCGCCGCTGGCAATGGCGGGCAGATATTTCTCTTTTTGGGCTTGCGTGCCGTTTTGCATGATCAGTTCGGCGGCAATATCCGTCCGTGTGCCCAACGAGCCGACGCCGATATAGCCGCGCGACAATTCCTCCGACACGACGCACATGGCTTGCTTGCCCATGCCCAAGCCGCCGAACTCTTCCGGTATCGTCAGGCCAAACACCCCCAGTTCGGCCATTTCCTCAATCAGCGTAAGCGGGATGAGCGCATCATCAAGATGCCAGCCATGCGCGTGCGGTGCGACCTTTTCTTCAGCAAACCGGCGAAACTGGTCGCGGATCATCAAATGGGTTTCATCAAGGCCGGCATCGGCTTCGGGTGTGACCAGTTGTGCCAACAATTGTGCCACTTGCACGCGCCGCGCGCCAGTGTTGCCCTGTTTGCGGAAATAGGCGATGTCGGCACTGTCAAATCCCGGCAACGGGTCGTCGAGGCCCATGTCGGCCGGACGCACAAACTCGCCCTGGCTCATCGGCAGACCACCGGCAAGCTGGTTCAGATATTCGCCAAACACAATATGCACCAGATGATATTCAAGCGCGCCCAAACGCGATTGTGCGGCCATATCGGTGCAATATGCGCTCAATTGCGACAGCACGGCAACATAAGTGGCGGCCCATGCGCGCCCGTGGCGGGCATATTGACTTTCGTCCAGTGCCGCTGGCAACGGGCTTTCCAAGCCGCTTTGACACGCTTTTAGCGCCTCTGCGACACGGGCCGTGCGCGCCACAAGCGCCTGAATATCAGGTGTTTCACCGGCCGACATATCTAGGGCAACACTCATGGCGTCAGCATACAGGACGCGCCTATGTTGGCAAACATCCGAATATTCACAAGCGTCAAAGGGGCGCACCGCTTCCGATTGGCGCGGGCAGGGCGGCGATTACATCATCGCGGCTGTATCCGTCTTGGCGCAACCCCCGAAAACCGGGGTCGCCTGCCTGTTTCGACAGGCGCCGACCGGATATGTCGCGCACCAGTTCGTGGTGAAAATATTGCGGTTCCGGAAGGCCCAGCAAAAGCTGAAGCACGCGGTGAATATGGGTGGCAGCCATAAGGTCGCGGCCGCGCGTGACATGGGTAATGTTTTGTTCTGCATCATCAATCACCACGCTCAGGTGATAGCTGGTCGGCACGTCTTTGCGCGCCAGAACCACATCGCCAAAGAGCTGCGCCTCAACCACGACCCGTTGCGGTGTGCCGCCCGACAATTCGGTGAAAAATAGCGGTCCCCCGTTCAGCTTTTCGGCTTCGGCAATGGCACGATCCATCCGCAAGCGCCACGCATAGCTGCCGCCACGCCACATCAGGCTTTGGCGCTGTTGGGTGTTGATATCGCGATAAATGCCCGGATAGACGGGTGCGCCGTCAGGATCGCGCGGCCAGTTTTCGGCACCCCCGGGCATGGCGTTGATTTCTGCCGCAATTTCGGCGCGCGAAGCCCAGCACGGATAAACCAGATCGCGGTCGCGTAAATTTCCAAGTGCGGCCTGATAAGTCTCAAAGCGGGTTGACTGCATGAGCACCGGCTCAGGCCATGTCAGGCCCAACCAATCGAGGTCTTGGTAAATGCCGTCGACAAAATGCGCCCGCGCACGGCCTGTGTCGATGTCTTCGATGCGTAAGAGAAACACCCCGTCATGGGCCGCCGCCTGGCGTGCAGCAAACAGCGCGGAATAAGCATGACCCAGATGCAGCCAGCCATTTGGACTGGGCGCAAACCGGGTCACGAATTTTTTTTGCTTTTCCATCATAGACAATCCGCGGATACTGGGCTTCGCATGAAAAAATTTAATACCAACGCTGATCTCGACTATGCGTGCCGACAGCTTGCGGCGCAAGATGCCCGTCTCGCCCATGTTTACGAAACTTATGGGGTCCCGCCCATGCGCCGGGCACCGACGGGTTTTGCAGGCCTTGTGCGGATTTTAATCGCGCAGCAAGTGTCAACGGCCGCCGCGACTGCCATTCAAAGCCGGGTCGATGCGCAAGTACCCGACATGACGCCGCAAGCATGGTTGGCGGCAGATGATGCGACACTGGCGGCGTGTGGCGTGTCGGCTCCCAAACGACGTTATCTTTCCGGGCTGGCACAGGCCGTGTTGGATGGGCACCTACTGTTTTCCGCGCTGCACCGCGCCGAAAATGACGCTGCACATGAGATGCTGACAGCATTAACCGGTATCGGTCCGTGGACGGCAGATTGCTATTTGCTGTTCAATATGCGCCGCGCCGACTGTTTTCCGGCGGGCGACCTTGCCCTGCAGGAGGGCTATCGGCTGCTCTATCGCAAAAATACCCGCCCCAATGCCGCGCAATTGACGGCGCTGGCGCAAGACTGGTCACCTTTGCGCGGTGCGGCGGCGCGCTTGTTGTGGGTGTATTACGGGCAACAGCGACAAAAGGTCTGATGGCGCATGACTTGGCATCGGCACCGGCTACATGTAACATTCTCCAAATTTTTGCTGCATAATTCTGAATAGGTGGTTCATTAGCGATTGAAAGGTCTTGGGTCAGGCGGGAGAAGGGATATGGCAGAGATGCAAACAGCGCGACCGGATATTAGCGACTTCGTCAAATCGGCACCGCCGGATTTCAAAAATCCGGAAAGTTGTCCGGCGCTGGTGCTCAATGCCG
>CAJWBV010000060.1 GCA_913020275.1 uncultured Rhodobiaceae bacterium | reverse complement strand
CAACCGGGCCGAGCGCGCGCGGGAGTTTCGAGCCAGTTCATCGGCACTGACTTTTTGCTTGCGCTTCGGCAATTCTTCGAAACTGCTGGCCGGAGCCGCCTGGTCCGGCAGATGACGCGACGGCCGACCGGCGCGCCCACTGCGATTGGCAAGAAATTTTTTGACCATGCGGTCTTCCAGCGAGTGAAATGTGACGACCACGAGGCGTCCGCCCGGACGCAACAGGCGCTCTGCCGCATGCAACCCGCGCAGTAATTCTCCCAGCTCGTCATTCAGATAAATTCGTAAAGCCTGAAATGTCCGCGTGGCGGGATGTGCACCCTTGCCGCGCGGCTGACCCAGCACACTGCATACAATCTCGGCGAGTTCGCCGGTGCGGGTGATGCGCGCCGTTTCGCGCCGCACCACAAGCGCACGCACAATGGCGCGCGCGCGGCGCTCTTCGCCATAGACCGACAAAATGGATACGAGCAAGGCGGGGTCGGCTTCATTAACAAGTTCTTCGGCGCTGGTGCCGGTTGCGCCCATACGCATGTCGAGCGGCCCGTCGCGCATAAAAGAAAAGCCGCGTGCCGGCTGATCAAGTTGCATGGACGAAACACCGAGATCGAGCATCACGCCGTCCAATTCGGCAAATCCGGCGTCTTGCGCGAGGGCTTCCATATCACCAAAGCACCCTTCAACCAGCGTAAGCCGTGCACCAAAGGCATCAACCAAAGCACCAGCATCGGCCAGCGCCTGCGGGTCGCGGTCAAGGGCAAGAACCGAGCAACCCGCGGCTTCCAGCACGGCGCGCGTGTATCCGCCGGCCCCGAAGGTTCCATCCAGATAAACATCGCCTTTGGCGGGCGCGACGGCGGTGACAACTTCCGATAAAAGAACTGGAATATGAGGGGCAGAAGTCGGGGGCATGCGCGCTGGCTGCCTTTGGTTGCATCCCCCGCCGCTCACTGACCCGAACTCCCCGGCGGGCCGGCTTGTGCCGACAGGGAACGCAACATGGTACGCTTTTCAAGCGCCATGCTACGGGCATTGGCCCGAAACGCGGCAAAACGGTCAGGATCCCAAATCTGAAACTTCCCGCCCAGCCCGACAAAACACAAGGATTTGTCGATATTTGCATGGGCCAGCAAGGTTTCGGGAAGGGACACACGACCGTCGACATCGAATGTCAGATGATGGCTATCGGCAAAGAGCGAGGTTGCGAGCGCGTCGCGTTCCTCGGTAAACAGGTCCAGCCTGTCCACCATGGCGCCGATATCGTTCATCAGAGACTGGCCGCCACCCTCAATCGCATTTTCGGTAAAGGAGGGATAAACGAAAATACCGTGGGGGCTTGCGACATCCCCATTTTGGGCTGCAATGGCGGAACGGAAGACAGACGGCACGGACACGCGGCCCTTGGCGTCTATTTTACTAGTTATCGTTGACATGAACGCTGTCACGCCACCCTCCATTCCGATTTGCGCGCGCCCGTCGGCGCGTATTTCCCAATATGGGATTACTTGGGATAGCATGGGCATATATGGGTGTCAACGGGATTATACTTATACTAAATGGGCCAAACCGGGTGTTTCCAGCCGCTTTCTCCCGCGCTTAAAGGCAGGATTTTCATGAAAAAGCGGGAAAAAGTTGCAAAAAAGCAGGAAATCAGGGTCAGACAGTCTGTAAGCCGGGTTCTGTGCGCATCCAAAGGATGGCGGTGATCATTCATCTGGGATGCCCGTTACCGGACACCTCAAGCAACCTACCCAGGCGGCGGCCCGGAAACCGGCCATGTGCTGCCTCTATTTGGTCTTGCTCCCGGCGGGGTTTACCCTGCCACTGCCGTTACCGGCAGCGCGGTGCGCTCTTACCGCACCCTTTCACCCTTACCCTTTCGGGCGGTTTGCTTTCTGTGGCACTTTCCCTGGAGTCGCCTCCGCCGGACGTTATCCGGCGCCGTGCTTCCGTGGAGCCCGGACTTTCCTCCCCCGCTTGCGCGGGCGCGATCACCCGACTGTCTGACCCCAAAAGCTGATTACGGCGAAACCGACCCCCGGTCAAGCGCGGCTTGGGCGCGACACACGGCATAAACCAGCGTCTGCGTCTCGCCATCGGCCTGCCCGTCCACGCATGAGGGCCTGAAATGACGCTGAAAAGCACTGATTACAGCGCTCATTTGCGCGCCGAAAACCCCGTCATGGGCAATATCATAGCCATAGGCGCGCAAAGCCTGTTGCAAAGCCGCGACCGCAGGGGTCGCATCACCCGGTTTCAAGGTCGCCACCTCTTCCGGCTCCACTGCCTCAGGCCACAAGCCGACCCCTTCGCGTGCGAGCGCCGCCCAATCCAGCGCTTCACCGGGGTCTATTTTGCGCCCCGGTGCCACATCGGAGTGCCCCAACACCTTGTCGGGCGGAATATTGTGGCGCGTGATAATGGCCTTTGATAAATCAACCAGTGCCGCCATTTGCGCCGGCGGATAGGCAGTCATTTGCCCGCCGACATCGTGACCCGGATGGTCCAATTCAATGCCTACAGAGGCGCTGTTAATGTCGCGTATACCCTGCCATGCCGACACGCCGGCGTGCCAAGCGCGGTCGGCCTCGTCCACCAAAGCGAAAACCTCGCCGTCGCGGGCAATCAGATAATGCGCCGACACTTGACTGGCCGGGTCACACAGCCGCGCCAGCGCCGCTTCGGCATCAGTCATGTTGGTATAATGCAGGATCAGCATGGAGATATCGGTGCCCGTGGCACGCGCATTGAAATTCGGAGACGGTCGCGCTGTTGGTGATCCTGTCAAAGCGTGGCTCCGGCGGGGGCAAATTCGCGTTTGCGCAATCCGATGATTAAAACGCCCAGCAAAGTGAACGCGCCACCGAACCAGAAACGCGCGCCCAGCACATCACCCCAAACCAGCACACCGAACATAATGCCGAAAATCGGCGCCATCAGCGTCAAGGGTGAGGTGATCGACACATCATAGCGTTGCAACAAATAAAACATCCCCGCATGGCCGATCAGACTGGCACCCAAAGCCGTGTAAATGACACCACCCCAAGCCTGCCAGCTCGACTGGGTCAACACGGCCACATGGTTGCTTTCGAAAATCAGCGAGACAGCGATGAGCGGCGGCCAGCTCAGCATCGCAATCCAGGCTTGCATCTGATAGACGCCCGTATCGGAAATACGCTTCATCACAATTGTGCCCAGCGAACCGATAAAAGCAGCGCCGACCACCAGCGCCAGCCCGATCCGTTCATCGATGATGGCCGGGTCAAAGCTGATAATCATGACGCCGCCAAAAGCCAGGGCAATGCCGGTCCAACGCCGCCAGCCGACCTGCTCGCTCAAAAAAACAATCGACATAATGGTGGCAAACGGCACGCCCAATTGCGTGGCCACAGCTACGGCGGAAACATTATCGGCCAACGACATGCCGCCGTAAAACAGCGCAAAATGCACTGACCCCATCGCCAATGAGATGAAAATCACTTCCGGCATATGGCCTTCGACAATGCGCAGGAAGGGCAACAAAATAGCCGACAGCAATATATAGCGCAGTGCGGTAAACAGCATTGGCGGTATTTCGGAAACGCCGGCTTTGCCCGCGACGAAGGTAAATCCCCAAACCAGGCAGATGATAATCATCAGGAGAAGATGTCGCGGTGCCATGTTTTCCGTGTAGCATGAGAGCCGCAACAAGGCTATAGCAATGCAGGGAATGCTTGAAGAGGGCATGTCATATGGCAGTTTTGCTATTCGATCTTGACGGCACTTTGGCAGATACAAATCCGGATCTGCACGCGGCGATGAACCATATTCTCGGCCAGCAAGGGTTGGCGCCATTGCCGCAAGACAAGGTGCGCCATTTGATTGGCGGCGGCGCGGCAATGATTTTGCAACGCGGTTTTGCCGAACATGGAATAACGCTTTCCGACACAGACATGGGTGCCGCCACGGAAGAGTTTGTGTTGTGGTACGACCGGAACATTGACCACGGCACACGAATTTTCGACAATCTCATGATGATACTCGACCGTGCGCGCGCACAAAAAATCAAAATGGGCGTGGTCACCAATAAGCGCGAAGGGCTGGCGGCAAAACTTCTATTCCGGCTCAATTTGCAGGGCTATTTTGATGTGCTCATTGGCGGCGACACGCTTGCCACACGCAAACCCGAGCCGGAAATGTTGCATAAGGCAATGACAAAATTGGGCGGCACACCACAAGATACTGTATTGCTCGGCGACAGCGAAGCCGACACCGGCGCGGCGCGCGCGGCAGGAATGAAATGCGTTTGCGTGAGCTTCGGCTATCGACGCGTGCCGCTTGAGGAATTGGGCGCCGATGCCATTATTGACGATTATGCCGAACTGCCCAAAACGCTTGACCGGCTAATGCCGGGCGTGTTTGCCGGACTGCTCGCAGACTAGAAATTAACCCGCAGTGATGAACCGCCCGACACGATTTCCGTGTCGCCACCAAACTCGCCGCGCAAAACAGGCTAGAAGTAAACGACAAGATTTTTTTCCATTCGTTGAGTGGTTCTTTTCAATTTAGTGCTTCTGATGCGTCAGGCAGCGTCGGCGGGATCCAGCGTATCGCGCAATTCGCGCTTCAAAAACTTACCACTCGCATTACGCGGCAGTAATTCCGTGCGCAGCCAGATGTAGCGAGGAATTTTAAACTTTGCCAATAAATTCGCGCAATGGTCGCGAATTTCATCGGCCGTGACAGACGTCCCGTCAGCAATAACAATAGCGACACCAACCTCTTCGCCAAGCCGGTCATCGGCGACGCCGAACACGGTACATTCGGCGACCGCGTCATGTTTAAAAATCGCGCTTTCGACTTCGGCGCAGTAAATGTTTTCACCACCGCGCAGAACCATATCCTTGGCGCGGTCGACGATATAAATAAAACCTTCTTCATCAATACGCGCAATGTCGCCGGTCCGAAGCCAGCCGTCTTGAATGGTCTCTGCCGTGGCTTCAGCGCGATTCAAATAGCCTTTGATGACATTGCCGCCCTTAACGCATAATTCGCCAAGTTCGCCATGCGGCAGGTCATTGCCGTCTGCGTCAATGCATTTGGCGTCCAGCGTCGGCACGGGCGGGCCGACACTTTCAGGCCGGTCGATGAAAAAATCATTGGAGACGGCTGATATAATTCCGCAAGTCTCGGTCATGCCATAGCCGGTGGCGGGCTTGCCGTTTTTGAGCGCCTTGTCGATCTTACCTACCAGATCAGGCTGCAATTGCGCGCCGCCGCCGCCCAAAGCGGTGAGCGAAGAAGTGTCATATTTGTCGAAATCCGGATGCGCGATAATTTCGCGCGACATGACCGGCACACCGCTAATGCCGGTAATTTTTTCCCGCTCGATCAGCTTCAGCGCCTCGCCGGCATCCCATTTATACATGTGAATGATTTTGCCGCCGGTGAGCGTGGCAGGCTGCACGACGCAATTATTAGCCGTCACATGAAACAGCGGCGTGGTGACCAGTGTTACCGTGACCGGTGCATTGGCGGGGTCAATCGGCTCGGTGCCATTGGCCCGCGCCAAAGCGGTCGAGGCACACAAATTCATAAAAACGACATTCATAATGTTCAGCACACAGCCGCGATGGGTCAGTTGCGCACCTTTGGGGCGCCCGGTGGTGCCGGAAGTGTAAAAAATACAGGCATCATCATCCGGATCCACAGCCACGTCCGGCATATCTCCGCCATGTGTGCGCAAATCGGCATAATCAACCACACCTTCCACCGGTGCGGGCAAACGTACACCGACAATTTTCATATCGGTAAACTGGTCGCGCACGGGCAAAAATGTGTTCAGCCGATCCTGATCGCAGATCAAAATTTTCGGCGTCGAATCTTCCAGGCCATAGGCCATTTCATCCGTAACCCACCAGGCATTCATGCCCACCACACCAACACCGATTGAGGTGAGTGCCCAGTAACACAGCATCCATTCGGGATAATTCCGCATCGAAATGGCAACGCGGTCGCCACGCTTTACGCCTTGCGCCATAACCCAATTGGCAATGCCCGCGGTCTCGGCCATGGCTTGGGCG
>CAJWBV010000059.1 GCA_913020275.1 uncultured Rhodobiaceae bacterium | reverse complement strand
GGCTTTGCTTGAGGAAAATCGCGCGGCTGCCGATTTGGTGCCCGCGCTCGACGAATTGCCGCTATTTACGCCGCAACCGATTGCCCCGCCCGAAACGGATAAACTGCGCGAAGCCCTCGCCGCGCTCGACCCCGACCGCCTGACACCGCGCGAGGCGCTGGACTGGCTTTACCGGTTGCGGGCGCTTATGTCGCCCGATAAAGACGATAACGTGCTATAGTTTCAGAGTTATCGAGTAACCCGTGAAAATTGGACCTCATATATGACGGCCGGAAAGAAAACCCGCAAACCGACACGCGAGGAAACATTTCTCGCTGAAATGCGTGCGGCGGCTGAGCCGCATTGGGGCAATGACACCCAAATGCATGCGGTTGTGTTGGATGTTTTGAAGGATATTTTGCAAACCGGTCGTAATGAGGCGCGCGAAAAACTCGAAGCCAACCGGTTAAAGGGCGCGCGCTGCGCGGAATATTTGTCTGATTTGCAAGATGATATCATGCGCGCGCTGGGCACATTTGTGACAAAGGACATGCTGCGCCTGTCTAACCCAACCAATGCGGAAACTGTCACGGTTCTGGCCGTTGGCGGCTATGGGCGCGGACGGTTGGCGCCGGGCTCGGATATCGATCTTTTGTTTCTCCTGCCCTATAAGCGCAACGCAACCTCGGAAAGCTTTGTTGAGCACATTCTCTATTTTCTCTGGGACCTCGGCCTGAAAGTCGGCCATGCCACGCGCACGGTTAAAGATTGCATGACCCAGGCTCAGGCCGATTTCACGGTACGGACAACCATGCTCGAAAACCGTTTTTTATATGGCGCACCCGCCTTGCATGAGGAGTTTACCGCCGCGTTTCAAAAACAGGTGATGCGCGGCACGGCGCGCGAGTTTGTCGGAGCCAAATTGTCAGAACGCGATGAACGCCATATCCGCGCCGGTCAGTCGCGCTATCTGGTCGAGCCGAATATCAAAGAGAGCAAAGGGGGTTTGCGCGACCTCAACACATTGTTCTGGATCGCGCGCTATTGCTATCAGATCGACGGGCTGGAAGAGTTGATCAAGCTGAAAATTCTGACCGCCGATGAACTGCGTCTGTTCCGCAAGTGCGATGCGTTTTTGTGGGAGGTGCGCTGTCATTTGCACTTTCTGACCGGTCGCGCCGAAGAGCGCCTGAGCTTCGATGTGCAAAAAAGTCTGGCGACGCGCTTCAACACCACAGGTTCGGCGGGCATGAAATCGGTCGAGAAATTCATGCGGCAATATTTTCTGGTCGCCAAAAATGTCGGTGACCTGACGGCGATTTTTTGCGCCTCGCTGGAAGAACAGCAGAAAAAACCGCGCGCACGCACGCGCCTGCCGGCGCTGTTTCAACGCCAGAAGCAGGTGCATGGTTTCAAATTCGGCCGCGGTCGCCTGACCATGGCGCGGGCAGATTGTTTTCGCAATGATCCGGTCAATTTGATCCGCGTGTTTCATTTGGCAGACCGTTTCCGGCTGGATATCCATCCCGATACATTGCGCGAAATAACCCGGTCGGTGGGGCTGATAGGACCCGAATTGCGCGCCAATCAGCGGGCCAATGATCTGTTTTTGGAAATTCTGACTTCCAGACGCGCGCCCGAACGCACATTGCGCCGCATGAATGAGGCCGGTGTGCTGGGCCGGTTTGTGCCGGATTTCGGGCGCATTGTGGCGATGATGCAGTTCAACATGTACCATCACTATACGGCAGACGAGCATTTGCTGCGCGCCATTGGTTTATTGTCCGAAGTTGAGCAGGGCAAGGCTACGGAAGAACACCCCATCGCCTTTGAGTTGCTGAGTTCGGGCGAAATTAACCGCAATGTCATTTATCTCGCGGTTTTGCTGCATGATATCGCCAAGGGGCGACCCGAAGACCATTCGATTGCCGGTGCGCGCATTGCGCGGCGGCTTGGGCCTCGACTGGGTTTTACAAAAGCTGAAACACGGCTGACCGAATGGCTGGTGCGCGAACATCTCGTCATGAGCGATGTGGCGCAACGCCGCGACCTGTCTGACCCGCGCACGATCGAAGATTTCGCGGCCACCGTGCAAACCACCGAGCGGCTCAAACATTTGCTGGTGCTGACGGAGGTTGATATCAAGGCCGTCGGGCCCGGCGTCTGGAACGGCTGGAAGGCCAAGCTCATCAGTGAGTTATATTATGAAACCCAGGCACTGCTTACCGGTTCGGGTGCCATGGTCAATCGCGGCGAGCGCGTGGCGGCTGCACAATCAGCTTTCAGTCTCGCCCTGCCGGAAGATTGGACGCGGCGTAAGCTGTCGGCCTATATGCGCTTGCACTCGGACGCCTATTGGCTCAATTTTCCAACCGATGTGCAGGTGCATCACGCCGCCCTGATCGAGAGATCAAAAACCCAGCCGCTGATTATCGATGCCCGACCCGATCCGGAACGGGCTTGTGCGGAAATCACCGTAATTTGCCAGGACGATGCCGGCCTGTTTGCCCGGTTGAGCGGGGCCTGCGCACGCGCGGGCATGGATATTCTGGACGCGCGCATCTCGACAACAACCAATGGGTTGGCGGTTGACGTGTTGCATGTTCAAGAGGCGGGTCCTTCCACTGCCCCCGATGCGACTCGCACACAACGCCTTTGCAAAATCATGCGCGCCGCGCTGGAAGGCAGTGTGAGTCTCAACCACCCGCCGCAGACGGAGATGAGCGAGAAAACACGCCGCACGCTCAAAACCTTTGACCATGAAACCCAGATCAATTTTGACAATCAGGCGTCCGAACATGCCAGCGTGCTTGAAATCAGTACATCCGACCGCCCCGGCCTGCTGTTTGACTTGGCGCGTATCTTGTATCAATGCAATGTGAATATTACCGCTGCGCGCGTTGCGACATTTGGCGAGCGGGCATCGGATGTTTTTTACGTGCAGGATTTGTTCGGCGAAAAATTGCAATCGCCCGCCCGCATGTCGCGCATCCGGCAAGCCTTGGCGAAAGCCATCGACGCACCAATTGAGACGCACACCGACGCCCCGAAAGTTGCCTGACGCAATGAACGAAGCGCCCTCTTCCAGCCGCGTTATAAAAGCCGCTTCGGTTGTCGGCTCGGCCACCATGGTCAGCCGCATCACCGGTTTTGTGCGCGATATTTTTATCGCCGCCCTGCTTGGGGCCGGCCCGCTTGCGGAGATTTTCGTCATCGCCTTTCGCCTGCCGAACCTGTTTCGCCGCCTGTTTGCCGAGGGCGCATTTAACGCTGCTTTCGTGCCCCTGTTTTCAGAACGTCTTGAGGCCGAAGGTCTCCCAGCGGCACTGGAATTTGCCGGTCGGATATTGTCGGTTCTGCTGGCGTTTCTGACTGCCTTCACCCTATTGGGCATGGTGTTTATGCCGGGGTTGGTGCTGGCGATTGCCCAAGGTTTTACGGCTGATGCCGACAAGTTCGACCAAGCCGTGCATTATGCGCGCATCGCTTTTCCCTATCTTTTCTTCATCTCTCTCCTGTCATTGTTTGCCGGCGTGCTGAACGCCACCGGCCGGTTTCTGGCTGCCGCTTTTGCGCCGGTCTTGCTCAATCTCGTTTTGATCGGGGCCGCGCTTTTATCGCTGATGACATCGGGCGCACCGCTCGATTATCTGATCTGGGGAGTGAGCCTTGCCGGGCTCGTGCAATTTATACTGGTGTTTGGTGCCGCGCGCCGCGCCGGCTTGAAAGCACCCTTGTCCCGTCCACGGATCGCCCCTGACACAAGGCGATTTTTTGCCCTCGTCGTGCCCGGCATATTGGCCGCAGGTATCGGCCAGATAAATCTGCTCATCGGCACATCAATCGCAACCGGACAGGCCGGCGCCGCGGCGTGGCTTTATTATGCTGACCGTCTTTACCAATTGCCGATGGGGGTTGTCGGCGTGGCACTCGCCGTCGCGCTTTTGCCCGATTTGACGCGCCGCATTGCGCGCGCCGACCTCGCCGGCGCGCAGTCCAGCCAAGACCTCGCCGTCACCTTGGCAATGCTGTTGACCCTGCCGGCGGCTTTCGGCCTTTATGTGCTGGCCGAGCCAACTGTGAACGTGCTTTTCGAGCGCGGGGCCTTTGCGCCGTCTGACACGACCGCCACTGCGGCCGGATTGCGCTATTTCTGCTTTGGCCTGCCGGCCTTTATTTTGGTGCGCGCCCTGCAGCCGTCGTTTTTTGCCCGACAAGACACGCGCAGCCCGATGATTGACGGGGCCGCCGGTGTGGCGGCCAATATTGCTCTGTCGCTGGCTCTGTTTGCGCAAATGGGGCATTTGGCAATCGCGCTGGCAACATCAGTGGCCGGATGGCTGACGCTTTTCCTGATGTTGGTGCGGCTGTGGCGGCGCGATCACTGGCGTCCCGGCTTGGCGATTGCGCGTGCGCTGGGGGTTCAATGTATTGCTGGTCTTGTTATGACCGCCGCCCTCGGCCACGTAATGCAGAATTGGGCAATATTTTCCGATTTTGCCGCGCTGGATCTCGGCGCGCGTATAGGCCTGTTGGCGGGTCTTGTCGGGCTGGGGGCCGTGATTTTTGGGGCCGTCTGCTTTGTCGGCGGGGCATTGCGGGACGTGCGCGCTTTGCGCGATCCGGTCCGCTTGCATCGGCGGCCATAATTGGCAATAAACATGACACATTAAGGGAGGCTGTCATGCCAACACATGCTGCACGGGTGTTTTCCGGGGTTCAACCGACGGGGAACCTGCACTTGGGCAATTATCTGGGCGCGATCAAAAATTTCGTGACCTTGCAGGATACGCACCCATGTCTTTATTGCGTGGTCGACTTGCATGCCATCACCGTGTTTCAGGACCCGGCCGAATTGCGCCACAATACGCGCGAAGTTGCCGCCGCGTTTATTGCCGCCGGCGTCGACCCGAGCCGGCATATTATTTTCAATCAGGCACAAGTGCCCGAACATGCGGAGCTGGCCTGGGTGCTGAATTGCGTTGCCCGTATGGGATGGTTGAACAGAATGACGCAATTTAAGGAAAAAGCTGGCAAAGACCGTGAAAAAGCCTCTGTCGGGCTTTATGTTTATCCGAACCTCATGGCGGCGGATATTTTGCTTTATCGCGCAACACATGTGCCGGTCGGCGAAGACCAGAAACAGCATATAGAACTGGCGCGCGACATCGCGCAAAAATTCAACAATGATTTCGACCGACCCGATTTTTTTCCGCAGCCGGAGCCGCTGATCCAGGGCCCGGCAACGCGGGTCATGTCCTTGCGCGACGGAACCAAGAAAATGTCGAAATCCGACCCTTCGGAATTGGCGCGCATTACCATGCTCGACCAGCCCGACGAGATTGCCCGCAAAATCCGCAAGGCCAAGACCGACTCCGACGCCCTGCCCGATACGGTTGAGGCACTTGAGGCGCGTCCTGAAGCGGCAAATCTTCTGGGCATTTACGCGGCATTGGCTGACAAGCCGGTGGCGGCGGCGGTTGACGAATTTGCCGGCGCGCAATTTTCCAAACTCAAAGAAGCGCTCGCTGAACTTGCGACCGCCACAATCGGGCCGATTGGTTCCGAAATGCAACGCCTGATGGACGACCCGGCCGGGGTCGATGCAGCGCTGGCCGATGGCGCCGCGCGCGCGCGCGACCTCCTGCTGCAGCTCGCCCTTCTCGCGCTCCAAACGGTCGCAAAGATCGCGCGTCGCCTGCGCATCGTGCTGCGCCGCCTCCGCTGCGGCGCGCTCGGCGATGGCGTTCTCATCGGCCTCGCGCCTGTCCTGCATCATCTTCGCATTCTCGGCCTTGATGTTCGCCCACATCTCGTTCGCCTCCTGCGCCATGTGCAGCGCGTGGTCGCGCTCCGTCGTGCGCGTGTCGACGAGCGAGCGCATCTCGCGCAATTCCTTGATGACCTGATCGAGTGCGCCCTGGCCCTGGCGGAACCACGGCTGCGAGTACGGCAGCCGCGTATTGTCGAGGCCGCCCGCAGGCCGCCAGGCGGGCGAGGACCGCATCCACCGCATCCACCGTTTCCACCTTGGGCAGGCAGAGCTGCGACACGGGAGCCGCGGCGAGAGCCTCGAGGTCCGCCGCACCCCAGGGCGTGTCGAGACCGTTGCAGCGCACGACCACC
>CAJWBV010000058.1 GCA_913020275.1 uncultured Rhodobiaceae bacterium | reverse complement strand
CATTGCATGCTTTGTTACGCTTTTTCGACCGCAAAAGCCTGCGCGCTCTCTCATAAGCTGTAAGCAAGAACCTTCCGAGCAAAACAAAAGCCCCGACGCATGCGACGGGGCTTGATGTTTTTCTAATGCCTATGCGCTATTCGCGGTTGCCCATGAATTGCAGCAGCATAATAAACAGATTGATAAAGTCGAGATACAGACGCAACGCCCCGTAAATAGCCTTCTTCTCGGCAATCTCACTTGTGTCACCGGCATAGTAAATGCGCTTGATATCTTGCGTATCATAAGCTGTGAGGCCGGCAAAAATCAGCACACCGAGCACTGAAACGGTCATGTGCAGTGCCGAACTGCCGACAAAAATATTCACAATCGACGCCAGAATAATGCCAATAAGCCCCATGAACAAAAATGCGCCCATCGGTGCCAGATCACGCTTGGTGGTATACCCGTAAAGGCTTAGCGCGCCGAATGAACCGGCGGTTACCAGCAAGGTGCGCACCACGCTCACGCCCGTGAATACAAGCAGTACGTAAGACAGGGACATGCCCATCAGACCGGCAAACACCCAGAACATGGTCTGCGCGCGCGCCGACGACATGGCGTGCAGGCGGCTGCCCAGCCAAATCGCCATAACGAGCGGGGCAAAAGCCAGCACGTAAATCAGAGGCGTTGAGGCAATGGCAAGGTAAATGCCGGAGGTTGCGCCAAAATAAGCGGCAGCGGCCGTGACCAGCAGGCCCATTGCCATGTAATTATAGACTTTCGTCATATAAATCCGCAGGCCGGCGTCTATTGAGCGCGCACGCGCTTCTCCGGCTACCGCGGCGGGAGTGTCGTCTTGTGACCAACGATCAGACATGAGAGCTTCCTTTCCTAAAAACCGTTATATCTAATATCTGCTTTCAATGTGTCAATTTCAAGACCTATTCGGTCCGCAAAACCGGTGCGCTGGGCGCACGCAAGGCCGAATAGGTGCCGATAAGCCCCAGCACAACCGTCAACACCGTGGCACCGACAACCGTTATTGCCAAAGTGCCGGGCAGAAAAACCCATTCCGCTTCCATTGCGCCCACCACCAGCGCCCAAGACGCCAACGTGCCGGCAAGCGCAGCAATCAGCGCGGCGCCGGCGCCCATTAGCATATATTCCAGCATAAAGGCCGTCAGAACACGCAAGCGTGTGGCACCCAGAACTTTCATGACCACGGCATCATACACGCGCGCGCGATGGCCGGACGCCATGGCCCCGGCCAGAACCAGAATGCCGGCGAGCAACGTCACCACGCTCATGGCGCGCACGGCCAATCCGATATTTTCGATAATGCCGCTCGCCGTCTCCAATGCTTCCTTGACGCGGATAATCGTTACATTAGGGAAGGCGCGTGCCAGGGCACGGGTCAGATCGGCTTCCTTTTCAGGCGTCATGGTGACCGTGGTGAGATAGGTGTGCGGCGCGCGAGCGATTTGCTCAGGCGAAAAAACCATGACGAAATTGAGCCCACCCGACGCCCAATCAATTTTGCGCAAATTGGCGATGGTCGCCGTGAGCGGGCGTCCAAGAACATTGACTGTTACCGTATCGCCAATGCCGATATCGAGCCCGGCGGCAATTTCGGCGTCAAACGAAACGAGCGGCGGACCCTGATAGTCTGGTGCCCACCATGTTCCTTCAACAATCTCACCGCCTTCGGGCGCCTCACGGCCATAGGTCAGGCCGCGGTCGCCGCGCAATACCCACGCTACATCGGGCATCGCCGATACATCGGAGGCGGCAGTGCCGTTCACAGCCATAATTTGACCCCGCAACATGGGACTTTTTTCAATTGCCTCTACGCCGTCGGTCGCCTCCACAAGCTCCGTGAACCCATGGATTTGGTCGGGTTGAATATCGAGAAAGAAAAATGACGGCGTGCGCTCGGGCAGATCGCCGCTGATTTGGGTGTTGATATTGCCGTCCAGCATTGAAATGGTCGACAGAAGCGTTACCGAAAGGCCCATTGACAAAACCACGGCGCGCACCGGCGCATTCGGGCGGGTAATGTTGCTCATGGCAAGGCGCCATTCGGGCTGACGCGGCCGCCCCGCCAACCGCACAAGCTTAACAAGCAGCCAAGCGGTTGCGCGCAACGCAAAATAAGACAATCCGACCCCGACGGCAAACCAGACGGCAATATCCGTGCGCTGGGCGATTACCATTGCCAACGCCAGCAGGCCAGCGAAACACACGCCAATGGCAAATAAATAGCGCCGCGCCGGTCGAACAGCGCGCGCGTCTACTGCCTGACGGAACAGGCTGCCGACAGAAACCTTCTCGACCTTGCCCAGCGGCCAAAGGGCAAATCCGGCGGCGCACAGCGCGCCGAACCCCGCCGCCGCTAGCAGCGGTCCGACATAAATGTCGGGCACGAGAGCAACCGGCAAGATAGACCCGAAAAAGGTTTGCACGCCGTAAGGTGCAAGCGCTCCCAGCACCAAGCCCAGCGTGATGGCGCCAACCGACAATAATGCTATTTGCAGTGCGTATATTTTGAAAATGAAACGGCCCGAGCCGCCCAGTGCTTTGACAATAGCAATGGTTTCGCGGCGGCGTTCCAGATAGGCGGTGATGGCATTGCCGACACCAACACCGCCAACGACCAACGCCGTCAGGCCGACCAGCGTAAGGAACAGGCCCAGACGTTCAACAAAGCGCCGCAGGGAAGGCGAGGCATCAAATCGGTCACGAATACGCCAACCTGCATTGGGAAATGTGTTTTCCGCCCCGCGGACAATTTCCGCCATACGGACGCGCGCATTTTCCGGCGGCAGTTTCAGCCGGTAATGGAAATTTATCAGACTGCCCGGTTGCAAAAGGCCGGCGGCGCGCAAGCCCTCAAAACCGAGTAAAAGCCGCGGTGCCAGGGGAAACCCGCCCGCCGAACGGTCGGGCTCATTGCTGATGCGGTCGCTCAGGCGCACGCGAATATCGCCCAACTGCACAATCGCGCCCGGCGCAATGTCAAGCCGGTCGAACAGGCCGCCCTCGGCAACCGCGCCGTAAATTTTTCCCGATGCCGTTTCCTCAGCAGCCAGCGCCAGCGCCAGCGCACCACCCGAGGCCAGCGCCACCTCCCCATAAAGGGGATAAATATTGTCTACGGCTTTGGCCTCAACCAGCAATGTTGCCTGTTCATGGCGCACCATGGCGCGCATGGTCGCCATGCGCGACAAATCGGCCTGCCCGTCCAGCCATGCCAGTTCGGTATCAGACGCCTCGCGATGGACGAGACGAAAATCCATATCGCCGCCCAAAATGGCTTGGCCTTGCGCCGTCATGCCCGCCACCATTGACGCCGACAGCGATCCGACAGCCGAAATGGTGGAAATACCCAGCACAAGGCACAGGAAGAAAATTCTGAAACCGGAAAAGCCGTGGCGCATTTCGCGCCGCGCCAGACGCAGTGCCAGCCCCCATCCAAGTTTCACAGAACCCGAAGCGGCCATTACGACGCCTTATCGCAGGCCGACAAAAGCCGGCCGTCTTGCATGGTTTCCACCCGTGCACACCGGTCGGCCAGCGCGCGATCATGGGTGATAAGCAAAACCGTCGTACCGCGCTCCTCGGCTAGGCGCAAAATTAGATCCATAATCTGGCGTCCTGTGTTTTGATCCAGATTGCCGGTCGGCTCATCGGCAAACAAAACCGGCGGATTGGCGACAAGCGCGCGCGCCAGCGCGGTGCGCTGTTGTTCCCCGCCCGACATTTGTGCCGGATAATGGGCCAGACGATGCGCCAGCCCAACCTCTTCCAGCATGGCCTCGGCTTTTTCAAATGCCGATGCGATACCGGCAAGTTCCAGCGGCAGAGCAACATTTTCAACCGCCGTCATGGTCGGCACCAGATGAAAAGACTGGAACACAATGCCGACGCTGGAGCGCCGGAACCGCGACAGCGCATCCTCATCCATATTTGCATAGTCACGGCCCGACACAATCACCTGACCCTGGCTTGCCGGCTCAAGCCCGGCCAGCACCATGAGCAATGTCGACTTGCCCGACCCTGACGGCCCGATAAGGCCGACGGTTTCACCGGATGCGATTGACAAATCTATGCCACGAATGATGTTGACGGCTCCGGCCTGACTGGGCAGGGTAACGAACAAATTTTTGGTAACTATCATGGCGTCGGTCATGTGGAGCTCTTATTACCTTAGGTTGAATTTTTAAATTCGGGTTTTTTGGATCTGAAGGAACCAAACTCTTGTTAACATTTGGACGTTTTTACCGCGAATATCCGTCACCATGCGTTGCGGGACTGCCCATTATATATGTGCGGCCTGCGATAATTTCCAAGTTTTTGATCGGCTTATGTCTCCTTGTTGCATCTGTCATGTCCCTATCGGGCGCGGCTGAAGCCCAAGGAGCCCGACAGGAAGTGACACTGGTGGCACTGGGCGACAGCCTGACCGCAGGCTACGGGCTGGCACCGGCAGACGGTTTCGCGCCAAAACTGGAAACATATTTGCGCGCGCGCGGGCTGGCGGTACGTGTGGTCAATGGCGGGGTGTCGGGCGATACAAGCTCCGGCGGGCTGGCCCGCTTTGATTGGGCCGTGCCGGATGAGGCCGATGCCATTATTGTCGAACTGGGTGCCAATGATGCCTTGCGGGGCATTAACCCGGATGTGACGCGCGCGAATTTGACGCAAATCATTGAAAAATCGCGCGCGCGGGGCTTGCAAATTCTGCTGGCCGGAATGCTGGCCCCGCCCAATTTGGGCCCGACCTATGGCGAAGCTTTTGCCGCCATATATCCCGATCTGGCCCGCAAATATGATGTGGCGCTTTATCCGTTTTTTCTCGACGGGGTGGCCGCACAGAAATCTCTTAATCTGGCGGACGGAATACATCCCAATGCCGCCGGCGTCGACATTATTGTTTCACGCATCGGCCCTTACGCCGAGCGTCTCGTTTCAAATGTAAATTCAGGGGAGAAATCAAAATGATGGAATTCAGGCAGTTGGGGCACACCGATATCAAAGTCAGCAGCATTTGCCTTGGCACAATGACTTGGGGGGAGCAAAACACGGAAGCCGAAGGCCATGAGCAGATGGACTATGCCGTTGATATGGGCATTAATTTTTTCGATACGGCCGAAATGTATGCCGTGCCGCCCAAACCGGACACGCAAGGGTCGACGGAAGAAATTATCGGCACGTGGTTCAAAAAAACCGGCAAGCGGGATGAAATTATTCTGGCGACCAAGGTTTCGGGGCGCGCGCCTTTTGACTGGCTGCGCGATGACGGCTCAAAAACGCAGCACTCGCCCGAACAGATTATGGAAGCCATTGATAAAAGTCTGGGGCGCTTGCAAACCGATTATGTCGACCTCTATCAGCTGCATTGGCCGGACCGCCCGATGGCGGTATTTGGCGGCGGTTTCGGCTACAAGCATCTGAGCGACCAGATCAACCGCATTGAAGACATTCTGGGCGTTCTGGCCGATATTCAAAAAGCCGGCAAAGTGCGCCATTTCGGGCTGTCCAATGAAACGCCATGGGGCATTATGAAGTTTCTGCAACATGCCGAGCTGAACAAAGAGCTGCCGCGCATTGTGTCGGTGCAAAACGCCTATAATCTGGTGAACCGGATTTACGAGCTGGGCAGTTCGGAGATTTATCACCATGAGGGCGTCGGCCTGTTGGCCTATTCGCCGCTGGCGCAAGGCTATCTGACCGGCAAATATCAAAACGGTGCCCTGCCGCAGGGCTCGCGCAAGCAATTATTTGACAGGTTGCAACGCTATGAAACGCCCGGGGCCGACACCGCCATTTCGGCCTATCTCGGTATTGCGGAAAAATGGGGACTGGACGCCTCGCAACTCGCCAATCAATTTGTGACAACGCGCGATTTTGTAACTTCGAATATTATCGGCGCGACAACAATGGAACAGTTGAAACTGGCCGTTACCAGCGTAGATATAGAGATGAGTGACGAATTATTGGGCGAGATTGAAGCCGTACATATGCGCGCGCCAAATGTCTGCCCCTGATTTTATTTTGGGGATGAAGGATAATGCAAAAACTGGACAAAGCCGCCCGTAAGCAGGCGATGAGCACGCTGTCGAGCTG
>CAJWBV010000057.1 GCA_913020275.1 uncultured Rhodobiaceae bacterium | reverse complement strand
TCGCCACCACGCCGCTGAACGGTGCAAAGTTACCGGCTGGGTACAGGCAAACTGGCTGACAACCCCGTAATGGTCTTGCAGATTGCGTCCCACCCCGGCTAATTCATGCACAACCTCCAGCCCATGTGGTTTAATCTCATCTGCCGGTCCGACACCGCTGCGCAACATAATTTGCGGCGAGTTAAGCGCGCCCGCCGACAAAATAACTTCCCGATTGGCCTTTACCGTCACGCTTTTGCCTTTTCGTGAGAATGTGACGCCGGTGGCTTTTTTACCTTCAAACTCAATGCGTTCGACAGTCACGTCCGTCTGCGTGTGCAGGTTTTTCCGTTTGAGGGCGGGATGCAGATAGCCGCGCGCGGCACTGCACCGTTTTGAGCCGCGTATCGTGTGCTCATAGCGCGACACACCTTCCTGGCTTTTGCCGTTAAAGTCTTTGGTGAATGGGATGCCGGCTTGCTGACCGGCTTCGACAAACACATCAAGCAATTCATCATTGGTGCGGTTTGATTTTTGAACGCTCAAAGGCCCGCCATGGCCGTGATACTCTTCATCGCCATCGCCGGAAAAATCCTCCGCGCGTTTGAAATAGGGCAACACGCTTTCATACGACCAGCCCTGGTTGCCCAATTGGCTCCAATGGTCATAATCATAGGCATTGCCGCGAATATAGACCATCGCATTGATCGACGATGAGCCCCCCCAGCCGCGGCCGCGCGGCCAGTACATCTGCCGCCCGCCGAGATTGGGCTCGGCCTCAGTTTCAAACCCGTAATTTTGGTCATTGCTCTCCGGCACAAGCTGCGAATAACCCGCCGGCATATGAATAAAGAGATTTTTGTCTTTACCACCCGCTTCCAGAAGCAATACGGAGATATTTTCATCTTCGCTCAAACGCCCGGCAAGCACACAGCCCGCGCTGCCGGCACCTACGATAATATAATCTGCCTGCTCTACCATTTTTATATTTCCTTCAGAGTTTCCTTAAACCGCTTCCAGTTTTCGACATAAATATTGGCGGATGCGAGCATCATTTTTTCATTTTCTTCGCCAAGCTCACGCACAACTTTGCCGGGCATGCCCAGCACCATGGAATTATCAGGGATTTCTTTGCCTTCGCCGACCAGCGCATGCGCACCTATCAAACAATTTCGGCCAATTTTCGCTCCGTTCAGCACCGTCGCACCGATACCGATCAGGCTGTTATCGCCAACTGTACATCCATGCAACATGGCCTGATGGCCGACAGTCACATTCGCGCCCAGCGTCAGCGGACAGCCAATATCGGTATGCAGTACGGCACCGTCCTGAACATTGGAATTTTCGCCGATAATGATCGGGTCATTGTCGCCACGCAACACGGCATTGAACCAAACGCTCGCATTTTCCTTTAAAACAATGTTACCCATAACTTGGGCGTCCGGTGCTACCCAGTAATTGCCACTTTCCGGCAAAACAGGCGCTAGTTCTCCCAGAGCATAAACCGCCATGTTTCTTCTCTCTCCCCAAAATGCTATCCCTATGGTAGCGGGTAAACTGTCAGTGTCGAGAAAGAAAGAATGTTGAAGTCCAAAATGTCGCGCATATTCCCCGAAGGCGAGGGGCCGGTCTGGCGGCTGTTTTTTTTCGGCCTTGCCGTTTTCATTGCCGCTATCTTGATCGGCCTGTGGCTGTCGCTCAAACCCAATGCGCTTCAGAACAAATACGAAGCCTATCAGCCCACTGATGACGGGTACCGTGTGCGTGTCGAGGTGGGCGGCACATTGTTCGCCATTCCGGCGCATTACACCCGTTCGGCGCAGACACGGTCCCAAAAGGCGCAGAATTTTGTCGAATTGCACGCGCTGTTGCCTGATCTCAAACCCTATTCGCGGGAACTGGACAAAGAGTTTCTGCGCATTGATGCGGCTTCCCTGCTGGTGATTATCACCTTGCGGGCCAGCGAACGCCCTTTGCCCGAACGGCGAATTTTTGAAGACATGCTAAGCCCATTTGTCCTTGGATCAGGCAACGTGCGCGATGACGGTCTTCAGCTTTTCAGGTTCCAGCCGAATTCGCCCTATGCTGGAAAGGAGCTGTTTCGCGCCCTGCCCGTGGGCCCGCGCGCCAAGCGGCTCGCGCCGCCCTTGTTCATTTGCGATACCGTCGATACACCAAGCCCGACATGCGAAAGCAGTTACGACCTTGGTCGCACAGCGCAGGCGAACTACAGCTTTAAGCGCGCTTATTTGTCGGATTGGGAAACCATAGATGGCGGCATTCGCGACATGATAACATCGTTTCGAGCCGCCGCACGCGCACGTTAAGCGGCATCCCAATCATATGGTTGGCAAGTCAAATTCCAGAATGGCCATGTTGAAAGCATAAGATACTTCGCCGTCTTCGTCATCGCGGAACAATGTGCCAATAAATTCATCTTCCATGAAGACTTCGACCATGTCGTCCTTGGCACCGCGTTTCAGCGTCAGCATGTCATTGGAAAATTTCAGACGCAGATAGGTCTGAACCCGCAACACTTCATCATTATTCATGACACATCCTTTCAACAAGTCTCCGCAAACTATTGTGCAGTATATCCGCCGTCAACAACCAGTTCAGCGCCTGTCATCCAGGCCGATTCCTCCGAGGCCAGAAACAAAACAGCATTGGCAATATCGCGCGGCACACCCAGCCGCCCGATCGGCGTCTGCATGGTTAATATCTCGATGGCCTCGTTTTCGCCCGGCATTAGCCCGTTTTCAACTGCCTGACGCAATCCGTCGCGTACCATATCGGTGCCGACAAATCCCGGATGCACCGAGTTTACCCTGATGCCATAACCAAGCTGTGCCAATTCCACTGCGAGCGCTTTTGTCAACAGCCGAACACCGCCCTTGGCGGCGTGATACGGCGCCTGACCAGCCGAGCCAACAATGCCGTAAATCGACGATATGTTGATAATGCTGCCGCCGCCGCTTTCTTTCATAAGCCCGACGCCGTGCTTGCAACCCAGAAAAACGGCATCCAAATCAATGCCGACAACTTTACGCCACTGCTCAAGCGATGTTTCCTCAATTGGCGTGTAATTGTGAGCGATGCCGGCATTATTCACCAGAATATCCAAACCGCCATAGGCTTTCTTCGTAGCTTCAATGGTGGCGACCCATTGGTCTTCCTGCAAAACATCATGCGCCATGAAAGTCATGTTTTCATGGTCGTTGGCCAGCGCATGGCCCTCATCTTCCAGAATATCCGTCACCATGACATTGGCCCCCTCGCCATGCAGCAGGCGGGCCATTTCAGCCCCCAGCCCACGCGCACCGCCGGATATAAAAGCAGTCTTTCCCTTTAAACGTTCCATTGAACTCCCCCCTTAAACGAAACTCCAAAAACGAAATTACGACCCGTCACCCTCAGGCGGCTCAACACTGTGATCCATTTGCCGCGAGGGTTGCGCCGATGAAACGCCGTGAACGATTTTGGCGGGAACGCCGACAGCCGTTGAATAGGCTGGCACATCCGTCAGTACCACACTGCCGCCGCCGATTTTCGCACATTCCCCGACCCTGATATTGCCCAGCACTTTGGCACCAACCGAGATGAGCACCCCATCGCCGATTTTCGGATGACGGTCGCCATCTTCCTTGCCGCTACCCCCCAATGTCACGCTGTGCAGCATCGACACATCGTCGCCAACCACCGCTGTTTCTCCAATGACAACACCCGTCGCATGGTCGATAAACACGCCTCTGCCGATTTTCGCGGCCGGATGAATGTCGGCCTGGAACACCTCCGACGCCCGATTTTGAATGTAGAGCGCGGTTGCGCGGCGGTCATGGTTAATCATCCAATGCGCCGCCCGATAGGCCTGCAAGGCCAGAAACCCTTTGTAATATAAAACCGGATCGAGATATGACCGGCATGCCGGATCGCGGTCATAATGGGCAATGATATCGGCCCGCAAAGTTTCACCCAGATCGGGATTATTGACGAGACTTTCCTCGAAAACCTCCCCCAGCGCGCGCGCACCGATTTCCGCATTGCCCATTTTTTCGGCCAGATGCGAGGCAATGACCGTTTCAAGCCGGTCATGGTTCAACACGCTTGCATGTAAAAAGCCCGACATGACAGGCTCGCGCTCGGCAATTTCGGATGCTTCTGCCCGTATGCGCGCCCAGACCGGATCCAAGCGTTCCAGATTTTCAGCTTTTTCAGACATCATGCCCCACATGTTCAGGCTTCGGAAATTGTCTTTACGCCTTTACTGGGGAGAGGATACCATTGCGCCCCAACCGCAAGCAAGAAAACTATAGTAGATGCAATGCCCCGCATTCAAACCCGAACGCTGAACACTTATTACGAAATGGCCGGTGACGGCGTTCCCGTGCTTGTATTGAGCGGCACAGGCGGCGATTTGCGAAAAAAACCAACCATTCTGGACAGCCCGCTTACCGCCGGTTTCAACGTCATCAGCTATGACCAGCGGGGGCTGGGGCAAAGCGAAAAACCGCAAGACGGATACACTATGGCGGCTTATGCCGAGGATGCGGCGGCGCTTATGGATGCGCTGGAAATTGAAAGTGCGCATGTTCTGGGCATATCATTTGGCGGCATGGTGGCGCAGGAATTTGCCCTGGCCTATCCAAACCGCCTGAAGCGTCTGGCGCTGTTTTGTACGTCTCCAGGTGGTTCAGGCGGC
Source organism: uncultured Rhodobiaceae bacterium (assembly GCA_913020275.1). Taxonomy (GTDB): domain Bacteria; phylum Pseudomonadota; class Alphaproteobacteria; order RS24; family RS24; genus UBA7378. Next base: position 1,471 of record CAJWBV010000057.1, on the reverse strand, counting down.
ATTTCCTACCCGCTTCATAAATTGGAGCATCTCGACCTGAAAACACGCGCAAAAACCATGCTTTTGCTGGGCGACACTCGGATTGACGATGACGTCATCAAAGCCAGCCCCGAACTGGTGGACGTGACCATGGCAAGGCTTGACCGCAGTGAATTTGCCCATGAAGACGGCCATGCGCGCGGCATATCGGGCCAGCTATCGGCGCGCAAAGCCCATGATTGCTGGGCGCGGCTGGAGCACATCACCTGTCCGGTCTGGCTGGCAGGCGGGCGCTTTGATGGCATTGCGCTGCCGCAATCCATGGAGAACATGGCTGCGCGCCTGCCCGATGCCTCGCTCAAATTTTATGATGGCGGGCATCTGTTTATGGTGCAAGATCGGGATGTTTATACCGACCTTGCCGGTTTCTTCCGTTCCACCCTCGCCGGAGGCGCATCATGACGCAAACAAACCCCGAAACCATTGCCACCGGCGCGGCGCGTCTGAGGGCGGAAATTTCCGGCCATCTGGCGTGCGTCACCATCAGCTATCCGGAACGCCATAATATTATCGACCTTGAGGGCTGGCTGGCTTTTCCCGATTTGATGGCGCGGCTAGTTGACAATCAGGATGTGCGTCTGATTGTACTGCGCGGCGACGGCGGCAAGGCGTTTGTGGCCGGTGCGGATATTGCCCAATTCGCCGAGAAATTTTCCGGGTCCGTCAGCTCTGAATATGACGCGGCTACCGTCAATGCTTTTGACGCTGTAACACAATGTCCGGTGCCAACGCTTGCCGCCATTGAGGGTTATTGCATCGGCGGCGGACTGGGTTTGGCGCTGGCGTGTGATTTGCGGCTGGCGCGCGCGGATGCGAGCTTTGCCATTCCTGCCGCGCGCTTGGGGCTAGCTTACCCGACACGCGCGACCGAACGCCTGCGCGACACGGTAGGCCGCGCGCGCGCCAAAGATATTTTGTTCACCGCACGCCGTTTTGACGCGCATGAAGCTTTGACAATCGGACTGGTCAATTATGTTGCGCCGATACCGGATTTTGATGCCGAGCTTTCGCACCGCATTGCCAGCATTTGCACCAACGCCCCATTGACTTTGCGCGCCGCCAAGGCTGTGCTTGAACGCGAGCCCGACACAGATCAGGCAGAGCTTGACCGCAAAATTGCAGCGTGTTTTGCAAGCGCCGATTATGAGGAAGGTCGTCTTGCATTTATGGAAAAAAGAACCCCAGAATTTAAAGGCAAATAGGAGACAGAAAATGGATTTTTCAGATCAGGTTGCCATCATCACCGGCTCGTCATCCGGCATTGGCGCAGAAGCGGCCATAGCCATGGCACGCGGTGGCGCGAAAGTCGTGGTCAATTACTCAAAAAGCAATGAGGCCGCGAATGCAGTGGTCGCCGCCTGCAACGAGGCCGGCGGCCAAGCCATTGCCGTGGGTGCCGATGTTTCAGACGATGCCGCCTGCCGCACACTGG
>CAJWBV010000056.1 GCA_913020275.1 uncultured Rhodobiaceae bacterium | reverse complement strand
TCTCTCCCGGCATTTTTGATGTTGTTGCGCTTCTTGATAAGGCAGAGGTTCTGGGACGTCTAGAAGATCAGATTTAACGAAAATTTAGCTGTAATTTTTGGTCAAATTCCACGAATAAAACGCGCCAAGAGTAGCGATTTTCAGGGTGATGTGGTATGACACCCTCAAACTAGAGCAGCATGCGGAACAGGAGAGAAGCAATGAGCGCGAATGATGCCAAATTGGCTGGTCTGAACAGTCTCGGCAAGACATATGATTTTGGCATCAATGAAGGCACTGTGGGGCCGAGCGTTATTGATGTTTCCTCGCTTTATGCCCAAACGGGGCAGTTCACCTATGACCCCGGTTTCACTTCAACAGCAAGCTGCCAGTCTTCCATAACCTATATTGACGGCGAAGAAGGCACGCTTTTGCATCGCGGCTACCCGATCGAGCAATTGGCCGAAAAGGGCAATTTTGTTGAAACCTGCTATCTGCTGCTCAATGGCGAATTGCCGAGCCGCAAAGAGTTGGAAGAGTTTGAAACCGCCATCACGCGCCACACCATGTTGCACGAGCAAATGAACCGGTTTTTCCACGGGTTCCGTCGCGACGCGCACCCAATGGCGATTATGGTTGGCGTGGTAGGCGCGCTGTCGGCTTTTTATCATGACAGCACGGATATTAACGACCCCGAACAGCGCAAAATTGCCAGCCGCCGCCTGGTTGCGAAAATCCCGACCATCGCTGCCATGGCATATAAATATTCCATTGGTCAGCCCTTTGTTTATCCGCGCAATGATTTGGATTACGCATCAAACTTCCTGCACATGTGCTTTTCCGTGCCATGTGAGGAAATGAATGTCAGCCCAACGCTGGCACGCGCCATGGATCGCATCTTCATCCTTCATGCCGACCATGAGCAAAATGCTTCCACCTCAACCGTCCGGCTTGCCGGCTCTTCGGGTGCCAATCCTTTTGCCTGCATTGCCGCCGGCATTGCGTGTCTGTGGGGGCCGTCGCATGGCGGCGCGAATGAAGCGGCGCTGGAGATGCTCTCCGAAATCGGCTCGGTCGACAATATTCCCGAATTTGTGAAACGCGCCAAAGACAAAGACGATCCGTTCCGCCTGATGGGTTTCGGGCACCGCGTGTACAAAAACTACGACCCGCGCGCACGTGTTATGCAGCAGACATGCCATGAAGTGCTGGGCGAACTGGGTATTAAAGACGACCCGCTGCTCGACGTGGCAATGGAACTCGAAAAAATCGCTCTCAATGATGAATATTTCGTCGAGAAGAAACTCTATCCGAATATTGATTTTTATTCCGGCATTACCCTGAAAGCCATGGGCTTTCCAACAACCATGTTCACGGTTTTGTTTGCGCTTGCTCGAACTGTCGGTTGGGTAGCACAGTGGAATGAAATGGTTGAAGACCCGAGCCAACGTATCGGGCGTCCGCGCCAGCTTTATATCGGCTCGCCCAAGCGCGACTATATCGATATCGCCAAGCGCTAGGCTTGTTGAATTAATGAGCGGATAATCTCCGCCGCACGCGTGGCCGGAGATTGGCCGGCTCCGCCCAGCACATCGGCCAGCGGCAAAAGCTGAGCGCGTTTTTCGCTGTTCAAAGCATCGTCCTGCAACAACGCGTTTACCGCCGGCGTTATCAAATCCGCCGTGCAACGGTCTTCAAGAAATTCCTGCATCACGGGCGCATCAAGCACCAGATTGACGATAACCGCCGAGGGCACGCGCAACACGCGCATCAGCAATGCGCCCATCATCCCGCCCATTTTATAGGCGACCACGCTCGGCAGGCCCGCCATGCCCAACTCAAGCGTTGCCGTGCCGGACGCCGCAAGCGCAGCATTCGCGGCAGAAAAAGCGGCTATTTTATCACTCTCATCCTCCACCAAAATCGGCTGAATCGGCCAGCCGGCGACACGCGCGCGCACCGCTTTACGCGTATGCGGCACCACCGGAACAACCACGGATAAATTCTCAATTTCACGGGCTACGCGCGCAATGGTTTGCTCGAATACCGGCGCCAATTTCCGTATCTCGCTCATGCGGCTGCCGGGCAAAACGCACAACAGTCTTTCCTCGCCGGGAATATTATATTTCGCCCGAAAATCGGCACCGGGCGCATAACTCTGAAACCGGTCAACAATCGGATGGCCAACAAAATGACAGGGCGGCCCGGAAAGTGCCTTAAAAATATGGCTTTCAAACGGAAACAGCGACAAAACAGCATCGAAATGCTGCGCCATTTTGCGCGCCCGCCCACGCCGCCAGGCCCAAACCGAGGGTGCTACATAGCAGATAACGCAAATGTCCGGATATCGCTTTTTGATACGCGCGGCCACGCGATGGTTAAACTCCGGACTGTCAATCAGCACAACAATATCGGGGCGTGTGTCACACGCATGGGCCGCGGTTAGACCGACCAGACCGAAGAGCCGCCGCAAATTCGCCAAAATGGGACCAAGCCCCATAATGGCGATTTCCGACATATCGAAAAGAGATGAGAACCCGGCGCGTATCATGGCCGGCCCACCCACGCCGCTGAAAGCGGCATCGGGATACAGGGCGCGAATGGCTTCAATGAGATCTGCGCCCAGAAGGTCGCCGGATGTTTCGCCGGCAACAATCATGATATGCGGCGAGCTCACAACTCCTCCGGCGTCAGCCCATATAAAAACAGGCCGGCACGATTGGCTTGCTCGATGCACGCGTCCGGTGCCTCAAAAAGCACGCCATCAGTCTCAAAAACAATACCCGCCAGCCCTGCCCGCGCAGCACCCGCAATCGTTTGCGGCCCCATTGCAGGCAGGTCAATGCGCCGGTCTTGTTGGGGTTTTGGAATTTTCGCCAGCACACCGGCGCGCGCATCGGGCGTGCCGCGTACTTCTTCCGATAATTCGCCCACACGGGCAAGCATGGCATCCGTGCCCTCCACGCTTTCGACGCCCAGCACAATGCCGCGTGCCACAATCGCGGCTTGACCGATATCAAGCGCACCGATATGGCCGGCAATTTCAACCGCGCGCACCATATCTTGCCGGTGCGGGTCCATTTTCGCTTCGGTCAAAAGCCCGCGCAGGGGCGCGACCTGCGACAACAGATCGGCGGCAGATACAATGGCAAACCCCTGCGCCTCAAAATAATCCAGCACATGGGTCAGCAGCGCATTATCGCCGCGCTGGGTTTGAGACAGCGCGCGCTCGACCACCCACAGGCCGCCCTCATCGAGTTCGAGCGTTGTCAAATTCGGTCGTTGCACGCCGCCAACAATCACGACATCGCGCACGCCCGCCTCCTGCATCAAATCACGCGCGAGCTGAAGCTGGCCGATACCGACCCACGCATCCATATTGGCGGAAACTTCGTCGGCGACCTCACCCGAAATGCCTAACGCGAAAACCGCGCGCTCCGATTTGTTCAGATTTTCAATAATCCGGTAGGGCAACATGCCGTTGCCGGCTATCAACCCCAAAGGCGTCGGCGCAGACAATCAAACCCCCGACGGTGATGCGGATGGCAGACAATAGCCGCGACTTTTTTCAACCAGAATAAAATCAATCATCTGATTGACCAGATCGCTCTCGGCATAAGTCTCGCGGGCGCGCAAAACGCGTGTTTGAAACGTCGCGTTTTGGGTCATGAAAATATCCTTAAAGGCCGCCCGCAGGGCGTTAATCTCGTCGCGCTCAAAATTGCGCCGTTTCAGCCCGACAAGGTTAAGCCCGCCCAACACGGCGCGATTGCCGCTGACCATGCCAAACGGAATGACATCTTCGGTAACCAGACTGCCCGCTCCTACAAAACTGTGCGCACCGATGCGCGCAAACTGGTGCACGCCGACAAGACCGCCCAGAATGGCGTAATCAGCCACCGTCACATGGCCGCCCAGCGTGGCGTTATTTGCCATAATGACATTGTTGCCGACAATGCAGTCATGCGCCACATGCACGCCGGCCATAAACAAATTATCGTCGCCGATGCGTGTGACGCCACCGCCCTGGTCTGTTCCGGGGTTCATGGTTACATGTTCACGAATGGTGTTTCGCGCGCCGATCTCCAGGGACACGTCCTCACCGTCATATTTCAAATCCTGCGAGATATGCCCGATGGATGCGAAAGGAAAAATCCTGGTGTCGGCTCCGACAGTGGTATTGCCGGTTACAACCACATGCGTGTCGAGGTGGCAATTGTCGCCCAGCACAACATTGCCGTCCACACAGCAATAGGGGCCGATGCAGACATCGCGCCCCAGCTCTACCGTATCGGCGATCACCGCTGTGCTATGAATATTCGTCATGAACCAATCCTAGCATGTTGTGTAAATTTGCCCGCGCGAATTTACAAATAAAGGATTGTGTCGGTTTATTACGTTATTCGCTGGAAGTCGGCTTGCCACCCGATTTGCCGAGGCGCTTCAAGATAGCCGTTTCGCGCAAAAACTCACGCGCCGGGCGCGCCGGAATGCCCATGAGTTGCGTATTGTCAGGGAAAGAGCGCGTAACGCTGGATTTGGCGCCGACAACAACATGCGCCCCCAATGTCAAATGCCCGTAAATTCCCGCCTGTCCGCCAACCTGACAGTAATCACCAATATGCGTGCCACCGGCAATGCCCGACTGCCCGGCCATGAACACATGACGGCCCAACACCACATTATGCGCAAGATGCACCAAATTATCGAGCTTGCTACCCTCGCCGACAATCGTGTCGCCCAGCGTGCCGCGATCAATGGCGCAATTGGCGCCCATTTCGACATCGGCCTGAATGATAACGCGGCCAAGCTGAGGCACTTTCACATGTGCCTTGCCGGGCGCAAAGCCAAAGCCGCATTGCCCGATGCGGCTTCCCGAATGAATGGTAACCCGGTCGCCGATTAAGCTGTAACCGACCACCACGCCGGCACCCAGCGTACAGTCGCGCCCCAGTGCCACACCCTCACCTATCACGACATTGGCGGCAAGATGCGTATTGTCTCCAATCTCGGCATTGGCACCAATTGTCACGCTGTCGGCAATTTCGCAGTTTTGTCCAATCCGCGCTGTCGGATGGATGGCTGGCGCGCCCGCCTGCATTTGCCCCGGCATGGGTCGGGCAAGGGCGGCCTCGGGATAAAAGGCTTGCGCGGCCCGTGCCATCGCCGTGTAAGGGTCATCGCACACCAAAGCAGTCACGTGCGGCGGGCATGCATCCACATGCGCCTTGCCGACCAACACTGCCGCGGCGCTGGTTTCTGCTAATTGCGGCAGATATTTTTTATCCGTCACAAAACAGAGGGTGCCCTCCGACGCGGTGGCGATATCTTCAATATCGCTGATCAGGCGATCTGCATCCGCACCGTTTGGCACATGCGCACCAATTTGCAAAGCAATATCACTGATTTTAAATGGCCCAGCGCGGGTGAAGAAACGCGGGTCAGCCATAGCGGAAAATTATTCCTTCACCTCGATGGGCTTGACCTTGACGCTCGACAGTTTTTTGTCGATCGCGCTGACAACGTCCTTCGTCACATCAAGACCTGGGCTGGAAATGAAAACCGCATCGCGCCGCACCACCAGTGTTGCATTGCGCTCTTTGGCGATTGTTGCAAGTTCTTCAAGCGCAACTTTCAGAATTTCCTGGCCGGCTTTCTGGCCGCCAGCTTGAATGGCACGCTGGCGTTTGCCAAATTCCTGTTTCTTCTTGAGTTCCTCAAGCCGCAATTCCTCGACCTTGCCCTGCAGTGCGTCTGCAGCCATCAGGGAACGCTGTTCTTTTAGCTTTTCAACCTCTCCGGCCATACGCGCATCAAATTTTTGCGCTTCCTCGGTCACCACTTTCATTTGGTTTTCAAGCTGGCTTGCCATGCTTTTGCCGGCTTTAGAACTCGCTAAGGCGGCATTCACGTCGAAAACTACTACGACTTGTTCAGCGGCGGCCGGGAGCGAAGTTACGGCAAATGCCAAAAAGGTCGCTAAAACAAAGGAAAGTTTTGTGTTAATTGACGTCATCATTTTCTCCTAAAAACTTGTTCCAACTGAAAAACGAAAAGACTTCGCTTTATCATAGTCTTCTTTTTTGAGAGCAGTTGCAAAATCGAATCTAACTGGCCCGAACGGCGATTTCCAAGAAATACTTAGCCCAGAAGTTGCTCGAAATGCAAAATCATCTTCAAT
>CAJWBV010000055.1 GCA_913020275.1 uncultured Rhodobiaceae bacterium | reverse complement strand
TACGCAAATGCTCGGCCAAAATACGCACCGCCGCCGCCCAAGTGCCGTCGGCGCTGGCCTGCTGCAATGCCATATGCAAAAGCCGCGGCTTTTCAGCCGGTGCCGCATCATCCAAATAGCGGACAAAAAATGCGAGGCCGGCATCCCCGCCTTGCAGACCGTTCGGCGCTGGCAGCGCGCGCGCATCAATGGCGCGCATATCCGCCTGCAAGGCTATTTCGGTAAATTTTTCAGGCGGCAAAAGACCGTCCGCAATAACCTGCAGTGCCGCGTCGAGTTGGGTTTGCGTTGGCTGGCCGGAATCGGCCGCCAGTGCCGGCACCGCCGCCCGTGGCAGAACACTCACATCGACAGGGATGGAAATTTTGCCATGACGCGCCAGCGCAAGATCGAGATAATCAACCCGCGCGGGCGGCGGCGGCAAATCGGCAAGCGTGGTGCCGACAGAAAGCCGGTAGGCAAGATCGGCAAACCATTTATGCGCGTCGAGCGATTTTTCATTCAACTCAACCGCCAAGGCCACTTTTTCAACCTGACCGGCGCGCATTTGGCAAAAAATCTGCAATCGCAGAAAATAGGGTTTTGTGGTGCGGAAACCGCGCATGTTTTTTTTCGGTAGCGGCCGGGCACATGCGCTTTCATCATCACGCCGCGCCAGATGCGCATCGACAACGGCGGCGCCCACATAAGCGTCAATATTGGCCGCGCCGGTCAATTGCGCCAGCGCCAGAACAGAGCCGGTATCTCCGAGCGACAAAAAACGGTTGAGCCGCGCGCCGAACCAGCTCATGCCCTCCATCGTACCGGCGGGGGCGCCGGCCTGCCCGCGATGCAATTGCAATTCGAGTGCGCGCAAGGTCTGAAGTTCGAATTTTTCCGGCAGGCGGCTCATCTGCCCGACAACATAAGTAAGGCGCGCGCCCGACCAGACATCGGGCCCAAGCCCCGGCTCAAGCCCAACCGGTGCATCTTGCAATGCCCCAAGCTGGCCGATTTGAACAATGTCGGAAGTGGACCCCGGCACGGAAGCGACCGCCCTGACCGCGCGGTTCATTTGCCGCGCTGCGGCGCGCGGCGCGAGCTTCGCGTCTCCGGTAACGGGTTTTTGCGGCGACATGCCAAATTGCGTGCGCGCCGCTTCGGGAATAATGCTTAAGGGTGCCCGCATCGCGACCGGTTCCGCCGAAGCGGGTGTCAGCAATACAAAAAACGCAAAAACACAGCTAGCGCGCAAACCGTTCACTGTCGAGCACCTCCACCGCTGTCTCGCGGGTCGGTTCAACCGCCTGGGCAAGAAAAATTACGCCGCCGCCGAGCAACACCAGCCCAATTGTGGCTATTACCGGCCAGTTCAACTGCATGGCTACCTCCGTTTAGCTTGTCACAGTCTTATAATACATCAATACGGCAGAAACGGGGCACATGCGACAAATATTATGGCAAAACTGGACGCAAACCCTCATAGTCGTTACACATTTGCCGGAAACCATGAAACCGTTATGACGGGAACGGATAATTATGAAGGAAATCCGCATAACAAAGCCGATTGTACTGATTGGCATGATGGGGGCCGGTAAGTCCAGCCTCGGCACGCGTCTGGCCGAACGACTGAAACTGGCTTTTGTCGACGCCGATACGGAAATCGAAACCGCCGCCGGCATGAGCGTTGCCGAAATATTCGAAGCCCATGGCGAGGCCGCCTTCCGCGATGGTGAGCGGCGGGTGATTGCCCGGCTTTTGAAAGCAGGCCCGCAAGTGCTGGCCCTAGGCGGCGGCGCATTTTGCGATGCCGATACGCGCGCCGAAATTTCAGACAAGGCGATTTCCATATGGCTCGATGTGCCGGTCGATGAACTTGTCGAGCGGGTCAAGCGCAAGCCCGGCAAACGCCCACTGCTGGCGAATACGGATGTGCACGACAAAATTTCCGCGCTCATGCGTGAGCGCGGGCCGCTATATGCCGAAGCCGATATCCGCGCCGATATCAGCCGCAAATCGCATGACGCCGCCGTCAAGCGGCTGATCGATCTGTTGCAGACGCATGGTCAACAAAGTGGGCAATAAAACCGGACGCCACCCAAACCTAAACCGCTAGACAAACACCGTCGCTTTCGCGTAAAGCACAAACTATGAACCAGAAAACCACCGACCAGACGCAACAGACCGTTCGGGTCGCGCTTGACGCACGCAGTTATGACATCGAAATCGCTGCCGGTCTGCTGGCGCGCGCCGGCGATTTCATCAAGCCGCTTTTGAAGCGCCCGCACGTCGCCATTGTGACCGACAATCACGTCGCCAAGCACCATCTGGCAACCTTGCAGGACGGGCTTGAGGCCATGGGCATTGCTTCGACCACAACCATTATTCCGGCCGGTGAAAACAGCAAATCTTTTGGTCGGCTGGAGCAGCTTTGCGGTTGGTTGCTGGATGAAAAAATCGAGCGCGATGACTGCATCATTGCGCTGGGCGGCGGCGTGATCGGCGACCTGGCCGGATTTGCCGCGGCCATTGTGCGCCGGGGTGCCCGCTTCATTCAGATACCAACCACGCTGCTTGCACAGGTCGACAGCAGCATTGGCGGTAAAACGGCAATTAATGCCGCGCAGGGGAAAAATCTCATTGGCGCATTTTTCCAGCCCGAACTGGTGCTGGTCGACACGCAGGTGCTGACTACATTGCCGGAGCGGGAACTGCGCGCCGGTTATGCCGAAATCGTGAAATATGGCGCATTGGGCAATGCCGCATTTTTTGACTGGCTGGAAGAAAACGGCACCGATGTGCTGGCCGGCGATGCCGCCGCACAAACCTACGCCATTGCCGAGAGCTGTCGCTCAAAAGCCCAAATTGTCGCCCGCGACGAGCGCGAAAGCGGCGAGCGTGCACTCCTCAATCTGGGCCATACATTCGGACACGCATTTGAGGCACTGACCGGCTATTCCAACACCTTGCTGCATGGCGAGGCGGTGGCGCTGGGCATGGTTTTGGCGTTTGAGCTTTCCGTGGCGCGCGGCCATTGCCCGGCGGAAGACGCTGCGCGCTTGCGCGCATTACTTGATGCAGCCACTCTGCCCGTCACCATGACGCGTGTCGGCAATGGCAATTTTGACGCCGACGCGCTGGTCGCGGCCATGGGCCAGGACAAAAAAGTGAAATCTGGGAAAATGCGCTTCGTGCTGGCCGAGGCGCTGGGCAGGAGCTTTTTGACCGACACAGTGAGCCGCGATGATTTGCGCGCTTTTCTCATTGCCCAAGGCGCTCTGGATAAGGGTGCCCTGGATAAAGCCGGGGCCGCGCGGGAAGGGTCCCGTCAATGAGCCAGTCCGAAATGGGGTTATGGCTGACCGGCGGGTTTATCGTCATCTTGCTCATATTGTCTGCGTTTTTGTCCGGTTCCGAAACGGCACTGACGGCGACAAGCCGCGCGCGCATGTTGCGCATGCAACAGGAAGGCTCGCGCCGCGCCGGATGGGTGGCATATCTTCTTGACCAGCATGAAAGGCTGTTGGGCGCAATTTTGCTCGGCAATAATCTGGTCAATATTCTGGCTTCGGTGCTGGCCACCAGTGTTTTTCTGCGGCTGTTCGGCGAGACGGGGGTTGTCTACGCAACTTTGATGATGACCGTGCTGGTCGTTGTCTTTGCCGAAGTTCTGCCCAAAACCTACGCCATTCAAACGCCCGACCAAACCGCACTGCGCGCCGCCGGGCTGTTGCGCATTCTGGTCGGCGTTCTCGCACCTTTCACCAAGCTATTGCAGCTTATTTCGCGCACAATTTTGCGCGCTGCCGGATTTACCGGTGCCAGCGCCGGCAGCCTGTTGCCCGCGCATGAAGAATTGCGCGGCGCTATCGACCTGCACCATAAAGAAGGCGGTGTGCGCAAGCGCGATCGCGACATGCTGGGCGGCATTCTTGATTTGGGCGACACCCATGTCGACGAGGTGATGGTGCATCGCAAATCAATGCTCATGATCGATGCCGATCTGACGCCCGCCGAGATTGTCAAACAGGCGCTGGACAGCCCCTATACGCGCATTCCGCTATGGTCGGGCGAGCCGGAAAACATTATTGGCGTGTTGCACGCCAAAGATTTGTTGCGCGCGCTTGCCGCCAGCAATGGCGGCAGCGAAACGCTGGATATTCGCCAGCTTGCCACCCCGCCATGGTTTGTGCCCGAAACCACCTTGCTGATCGAGCAACTCAATGCCTTCCGCACGCGCAAAGCCCATTTTGCGCTGGTGGTGGATGAATATGGCGCGCTGATGGGGCTTGTCACCATGGAAGATATTTTGGAAGAAATCGTCGGTCATATTGACGATGAGCATGACGAGCCCGACCGCCCGATACGCCGGTTGCCCGACGGGTCGCTTGAAGTGACCGGCACACTCAGCATTCGCGACCTCAACCGCGAAATGGGCTGGACGCTGCCGGACACCGAGGCCACAAGCATCGCCGGACTGATTATTCACGAGGCACGCGCCATTCCCGAAGAAGGTCAGACCTTCGTCTTTCACGGGCTTCGCTTTCATATTCTGAGCCGTCTGCGCAACCAGATTTTACAAATCAATATCAATCAGGTCGCTGACCCAACAACGCCGGATTAGGATTTATGTTCATCCGGTGTGCGTGCGCGAATGGCCAGCGCATGCACCGGCCCGTCAAGTTCTTCGGACAGAACATCCATCACACGGCGCTGGCGTTCGAGCCGCGACGCGCCCTCAAACGCCGTCGCCACGACAATGACCCGAAAATGCGTTTCACCTTCGGGACGCGCACCGCCATGACCGGCGTGCAAAAAGGACTCGTCAATGACTTCAAGATAGTCCGGCGCAAAGGCAGTCTTCAATTTTTCTTCGATTTGGCTGGCAACATTCCCCATTGGTTTTCCCGTGTTCTTTGCGCATTTGTGTTTTCCTGCAACCGCATTATATCAGGTTAGTCCTGCAATACACCTGCCCGCGTCGTTCCTTGCGCTGGCTTTTGACGGCCCGCGCTGGCACACTGTGATGATGAATTTAAAGTCCAAATATTTTGACATGATCCGCGCCGAACGCCGCCGCGAAACCGTGGCCGACCATACGCCGCGTTGCGATTGGCCCGATTGTGACGCTGCCGCGCCACACCCCGCACCGATGGGCCCGCGCGAAGCCGGAAAGCGGCATTTTTGCCGCGAGCATATCGGGCAATATAATATGAGCTATGACTTCTTCGAAGGCATGAGCTCGGAAGATGTCGAAAAGTACCGCATGGGCGCAACCACGGGCCACCGGCCAACATGGTCGCTGGGCGCGCGACGCGGTGCCCCGGGCAGCTGGCAGTTTGAAGACCCGCTGGAAATCATGGCCCATGCCGGCCCCGTCTCCGGCGAAACGGTAAACGGACGCCGCGTATCGACAGGCCAAAAACGCGCGCTTGATATTCTCGACCTTGATGCCTCCGCCACGGCGGAAGATGTGCGCGCTGCCTATAAATCGCTGGTCAAGAAACTCCACCCCGACGCCAATGGCGGCGACCGCAAACACGAAGAACGTCTGCAGCGCGTCATAAAGGCCCATGAATATTTGAAAGCTTCCGGCTTTTGTTAATGCATTTTATTTGGTAACACTTGGCCCGCAGCTATTCGTGGGCCGACTTGGGAGAAAATAATGACGACCTCTGATCAAACAAACGCCAAGCAACCGCAATCCGGCCCGATGCCAGACCTGCCGGATACGACGGTTTCCGTGCGCGAGATTTTCGGCTTTGAGACAGATTTGGAGGTACCGGCTTTTGCCGAACGCAATGAATATGTGCCCGATTATGACGCCGACTATCTGTTTGACAAAAACACGACACTGGCGCTGTTGGCCGGCTTTGCCCATAACCGCCGCGTTATGGTGCAGGGCTATCACGGCACCGGCAAATCGACCCATATCGAGCAGGTGGCGGCGCGCCTGAACTGGCCGTGCGTGCGCGTTAATCTGGACAGCCATGTCAGCCGCATCGATCTGGTCGGCAAAGACGCCATCGTGTTGCGCGACGGCAAGCAGGTGACAGAATTTCAGGAAGGTATTTTGCCTTGGGCGCTACAAAACCCGGTGGCACTTGTGTTTGACGAATATGATGCGGGTCGCCCAGATGTCATGTTCGTGATCCAGCGCGTGCTGGAGGTTTCCGGCAAG
>CAJWBV010000054.1 GCA_913020275.1 uncultured Rhodobiaceae bacterium | reverse complement strand
GCACCCAAGGGTCTCGCGCAGCCACAAGACCAGCTCGTCCGACACGGGCGCGCCGCCCGTGGTGATGGCTTCGACGCGGCCGCCGAGGCCGCGCTCGCGCGCTGGCTCGGCGCAATTGGGTGCTGGGCCGCATGGCCTCGAATGGGTTCATCTCTGACTATGAAGAGCGGCTTGCGCGCGCCCAAGACCTTGTCGTGACTGATCGTCCGGTCGGCGTTCAACGCATCGCGGCCGAGCATTTTGCCGAAGAGGTGCGCCGGCGCGTCTATGATATTTACGGCGAAAAGAAACTTTATGGCGGCGGGCTTTCCATTCGCTCTACTCTGAATACCGATTTTCAGACTTATGCCCAGCGCGCCTTGCGCACGGGTTTGCGCGACTATGATCGGCGTAATGGATATCGTGGGCCCGTGGCAAAACTCGAAACGCTGGAAGACTGGTGGGAAGAAATTGTGAAGATTGACAGCCCGTCAGATTTGCGCCCGTGGCGTTTGGCGGTTGTATTGTCGGCAGATGCCAATGAAGCGTCCATTGGGTTGCGCCCGCGCATGACCCGCGCACGCCGATTTGAAGAATCCGTCGATGTCGGCCGCCTCACGCTTGACGCTGTTTCGTGGGCGCGCGCCGCGCCCAATGCCGAAAACGGCTATCGCCAAATCGGGCCCAAAATTTCCCGCGTCGACCAAGTGCTTTCGGTTGGCGATATTGTGTGGGTGGCACCGGCAGACGCGCCGGGCTTGTACAGGCTTGAGCAAATGCCGGAGGTTAACGGCGCGATTGTTGCGCTCGACCCGCATACCGGTCGCGTGCTTGCCATGGTCGGCGGTTTCAGCTTTGGCGCCAGCGAGTTCAACAGGGCAACTCAGGCCAATCGCCAGCCGGGGTCGGCCTTCAAACCATTTGTTTACGCCGCCGCCCTCGACAGCGGTTTCACGCCCGCCAGTCTGGTACTGGATGCGCCTTTCGTGATGGAACAGGGCAATGATAAGGGGTTGTGGAAGCCGGAAAACTACGCGCGCAGGTTTTATGGCCTGTCGACTTTGCGGCTGGGTATGGAAAAAAGCCGTAATCTGATGACCGTTCGCATGGCGCAGGAAATCGGCATGAATAAAATTTCCGCCTATGCGCGGCGCTTCGACATCACCTCGAATATGCCGCGTGTGCTTGCCATGGCGCTGGGGGCCGGCGAGACGACACTGATGCGTCTGACATCGGCTTATGCGATGCTGGTCAATGGCGGCAACAAGATTGAACCGGTTTTCGTTGACCGTATTCAAGACCGTTATGGCACCACGCTCTACCGTCAGGACACGCGACCCTGTATCGGTTGCAATGCCGAAGTCTGGGCCGACCAAATCCCTCCCGATTTGCCGGATACACGTGAAGAAGTGCTGTCGGCGCAAACCTCCTATCAGGTTGTTTCCATGCTTGAAGGGGTCGTCAAGCGCGGTACGGGCCGGCAAATTCACACGCTGGGTAAGCCGCTGGCGGGTAAAACCGGCACGACCAATGATAATCGTGATGCTTGGTTTGTTGGCTTTTCGCCCGATCTGGCTGTCGGGGTATATGTTGGCTATGACGACAACCGCTCACTGGGTACGAATGAAACAGGCGGGCGCGTTGCCGCTCCTATCTTCAGGGCTTTCATGAAATCGGCGCTTGAGAGCACCATGCCGCCGCCATTTCGCATTCCGCCTGCAGTCAGTCTCGTGCGTATCAATGCCAAAACCGGCAAGCTGGCACGGCCGGTGGATGAAACCGTGATCCTGGAAGCTTTTAAAATTGGCACCGAACCCTCGCGCAATTCCAAGCAAGCCGTGGTGCGGGGCGCCGAGCGCACAGGAAACCAGCGCGGGCAGGGCGCGACAGTGGGCGCGGGCACGGGCGGGCTTTACTAGTCGTCCGGACCCCCGTATCTTCCGAGCCACATTCACGGAGAGGACATTGCGCGCAGAGATCACCGATTTTGTTGACCGGATCAAGCAGTCCATCGAACTGCTGAGGAGGCATCTTTGACTGGGAGCAGGCACTCAGACGCTTGGACGAACTCAACAAAAGTGCCGAAGACCCGGAATTGTGGAACAATCCCGACCGCGCCCAGACGCTGATGCAGGAACGCACGCGGTTGGAAAACGCCATTAATGCGTGCCGCGCGCTGGAAACCGAATTAACCGAAAATGTCGAGATGATTGAGCTGGGTGAGGCCGAGAGCGACAGCGATATTGTCGCGGAATGCGAGGCCGCGCTGGAAGCCTTGCAACAGCGTGCCGAACGCATGGAAGTTGAAACCTTGCTGTCCGGCGAGGCGGACGCCAATGATGCGTTTATCGAGGTGCATGCCGGTGCCGGCGGCACGGAAAGTCAGGACTGGGCCTCCATGCTCCTGCGCATGTATATGCGCTGGGCCGAGAAAAAAGGCTTTAAGGTTACGCTGATCGAACAAACCGATGGCGAAGAAGCGGGCATCAAATCGGCGACTGTCGAGATTAAGGGGCACAATGCCTATGGCTGGGCAAAGACGGAGTCCGGTGTCCACCGTCTGGTTCGCATTTCGCCCTTTGACAGCAATGCCCGCCGCCATACGAGCTTTGCCAGCGTTTGGTGTTATCCGGTGGTCGACGATGCCATCGATATTGATGTTTCCGACGCCGATGTCCGCATTGACACATTTCGGGCCAGCGGTGCCGGCGGCCAGCATGTCAACACAACCGACAGTGCGGTGCGTATCACCCATCTTGAAACGAATATCGTTGTGCAGTGCCAGAATGAGCGATCGCAACATAAAAACCGTGCCACGGCCTGGGCCATGCTGCGGGCGCGTTTATACGAGCTTGAACTGCAAAAGCGCGAGGAGGAGGCGATGGCCAGCGCCGACCAGAAATCAGAGATTGGCTGGGGCCACCAGATACGCTCTTATGTTTTGCAGCCCTATCAGATGGTCAAGGATTTGCGAACCGGCGTCGAAAGTGGCAATCCGAGCGGCGTTCTGGATGGTGCGCTTGACCCGTTCATGGAAGCCGCGCTTGCCCAGCGGGTTAGCGGTGAGGCGACAGCCGTCGAAGATCTGGATTAATTGATCAGTGCTTAATTGGTGAGTTGTGGCGACTGGTTCTGGCCGCCATCTTCCAGCAGCAGACCGACAGCAGCGTTCTTAAGCGGATCTTTTTCGCGCTTGACCGTGCCGTTGAGATGCGCGCCGGTTTCAATGGCCAGGGCTTCGTGATAAATATCGCCATTAACTTCGCATGTGGCGCACAAATGTACCTGTCGCGCGCGAATGGTGCCATCGACACGCCCGCGAATGGTAACGGTTTCCCCCGCAAGCTCGCCAGTGATATGGGCGTCTTGGCCGACCGTCACGGCATGCGAGCGCAAATCGCCGTCAAGAATGCCGTCAATTTGAATATCGCCGGTCGAGGTAATTTGTCCGATCACCTGCAAATCCTTGCACAGGATGGAGGGGGCATTTTTGCTCAGTTTTCGCTGGTCACTCATGGGAATGTGCCTGTTACTGTTTGGGAGTTGCGGAATAGGTTTCGGCGATATTGAAAATTTGCTTGCCAGCATCAAGAAATGCCGCCGGGTTGCGAACTTTGCCGTCGAACCAAATTTCGTAGTGCAGGTGCGGGCCCGTGCTCCGACCACTATTGCCCGCATCACCGATATGTTGTTGAAATTCAACACGCTGGCCGGCGCGCACGCGCGAGCGTGCCAGATGTCCATAGCGGGTTTTGAATCCATTGCCGTGGTCAATTTCAATCACCAGACCGTAAGGGCCTTTATATCCGGCCTGGGTGA
Source organism: uncultured Rhodobiaceae bacterium (assembly GCA_913020275.1). Classification (GTDB taxonomy): domain Bacteria; phylum Pseudomonadota; class Alphaproteobacteria; order RS24; family RS24; genus UBA7378. The sequence goes on along the minus strand of CAJWBV010000054.1, from coordinate 2,367 downwards.
CAGTGCCGCCCAGCGTGCTGTGAACCGGCGTTCCCGTTGTTGCGCCGAAGTCAACGCCTGAATGAAACGCCGCCCGCTTTTTGAACGGGTCAAGCCGCACCCCGAAATCACTGGTGATGCTGTAATCATGGATGGGCAGTGCCAGTGGAATTTTTGCCAGGGATTTGCTCAAGCCCGACAGGCGGTCAAGGTTGGTGTTTATACGATAAAGTTGCTGGTGCAGGGAGCCGTTCAGTCCCGGCTGACCTTGTAGTGGGATATAAGGGCCGCCGACGGACAATTCATTTTCGGGCAGTACGCGCGCCATAAATTCCTCCGTAGTTAGAACGTCGGTCTGATTAATGACTGTCTCGAATTCGTCAATTTTATGGTCGAGGCTTTCCTCCAGCGCATCAAGCAGGTCGCGCTGTCGCGTGTCCAGCGTTGCAATCCGCCGAGAGATGTTTTCCGGCAGATAGGGCATTGCCAACACGTCGTCATCGCGTCGCCCGACGCTGGAGTCAATCTCATTTGCCAGCGCCACTTTGGGAGTCGGTGCGTCGCCGCTTTCGGTGCGGCTTTCAAGCGTGACATTCGCCGTATCTTCGGCGCGTCCGATAATGTCCACACTGCCTTTTTTGCTGTTGCGCTTTGCTACGCCGGAAAAGGCGATTTGCATTTGCCGCAATTCGTTGGATATCGAGGCGTTTTGCTCTAGTACGCGGGTCAATTCGTGGTGCTTCTTTTCGAGCGAGTTAGTGGTTTCGCTGAACCAGTCGCGCGTCAGAACAATCTGGCTGTTCAAATCATCATAAGCCAGCTGCAGGCGCCGCAACTCGTTTTCATAAGCCAGCTGCATTTCCAGAAATTCACGATCTTTGCGCTCGGCAATTTCGTCTTTGAAAATTACATTCACGGTCGCGAAGCTAAACCAGGCGGCAAACGCCAGAAAGAAGGCAGACAAAGCAATTTGCGATCGCGAAGACAGCGGCACATAGCTGACACTGCCCCGTGCCCGAATGTACAATTGGCGTTCAATAAAGACCGAAAGCAACGCTTGCTTCACTCTAATCGTTATGTTGGACAATTGATGCCTCCTCTTCCCCCGCTTTGTCCCAAAAAATGCCTCAGGATGCAAGCGCAATAAAACGGGCCGCCGCCTGCCGAAAATCGGGATGTTGGCTCACCTTGCGGTCGTGTCCGAATAAAATGCAAGTGGCATGCCAGCCGCCGTTCGCGCTGCCTCGTTAAAAGGGGGTTTCAGCTTTCCCTTGAAATAGTCTTTCAATTTGTTGTGGAAGCACTGTGTCGGGTCAAGATTTTCAGACGAACAGACCTCGTGAAACCATTTAACCCCGGCTGCCACGTGAGATTTTTCGTCTTCGTAAATCGTTTCCAGAATGCTGACAGTGGCCGTATCGCCGGCTTTGTTGAAGCGTTTTATCATGCCCGGTGTCACATCGAGACCCCGCGCTTCCAAAACCATGGGCACAATGGCAAGGCGGGCCGCAAGGTCGTGGCGTGTGTCATATGCGGCTTCCCACAGACCATCATGGGCAGGAAAATCGCCATAGCCGAAGCCCATGTCGTTCAGCCGTTTTTCCAGCATCAGAAAGTGCCGCGCTTCATCGGCGGCAATCGACAGCCAGTCGCCGTAAAAGCTGTCGTCCAGCCCGCGGTCGCAAAAACGTCCGGCCATGTCGCAGGCAAGGTCAATGGCGTTCAGCTCAATATGTGCCAGCGCGTGAATTTGTGCGGCACGGCCCTTTTCGCTGCCGAGCTTGCGGGTCGGCATTTTGCGCGGGGCAAGCAATAAGGGTCGGTCAGGACGGGCGGGTCGGTCGGGCCAATTGGATGGAGCTTGCGTATCAACGCCAAGCGCGCCATGGCTCCAGTCGGCAAAGGCCTGTCGCGCCAAGGCGGCTTTGACGCGCGGGTCCGGCGCTTCCAGAACCGCGCGCACCGCATCATTCATGTAAGCCGGTTTGCGCGATGCGGCGGCGGAATGTGCTTGGCCGCTCACGCGCTGACGGTCTCTAGCACAGCCTCGACATGGCCTTTCACACGTACTTTGCGCCAGATATTCAGAATTTTGCCGTCTTTGCCCACGAGAAAAGTCGCCCGCTCAATGCCCATATATTTTCTGCCATACATGTTTTTTTCCACCCACACGCCATAGGCTTCGAGCATTTTTTGGTCAGGATCACTCAACAGTGTCACACCTAGATTGTGTTTGGTTTTGAATTTTTTGTGCTTTTCGACACTGTCAGCCGAAACACCAACAATCTCCGTGTTGGCAGCGGCAAAGGCGTCATGTTTGGCTGTAAATTCAAGCGCTTCGGTTGTGCATCCCGGCGTGTCGTCTTTCGGGTAGAAATAAATTACCAG
>CAJWBV010000053.1 GCA_913020275.1 uncultured Rhodobiaceae bacterium | reverse complement strand
CTTTCAAATCGTCAACCAGATCATAAATTACATTATAATAGCGTATTTCAATCCCGGCGGCTTCGGCGGCGGTGCGCGCTTGTGCATTGGCTCGCACGTTAAAGCCCAGCACAATGGCGTTTGATGCCGCAGCCAGCGTGATGTCGCTTTCGGTGATACCACCCACGCCGGCAAGCACCGCGCGTGCGGCAACTTCATCTGTACCGAGTTTTTCGGCAGCCTGCGCAATGGCTTCTACCGAGCCCTGCACATCGCCTTTGACGACAAGTGCAATTTCGGCGACGTCGCTGTCCTTCAATTGCTTCATCATCTGGTCAAGCGAGGCGGCACGCGGCCCGCTAGCGCTTGATTTTTCGCGCGCTTTGCGCTCACGATATTCGGCAACTTCGCGCGCGCGCGCTTCCGTTTCAACAACGGAAAACACATCACCTGCACCCGGCACGCCGCCCGACCCCAGCACTTCAACCGGTGCAGACGGCCCGGCCATGTCAATTTGCTCGCCATGGTCATTAATCAGTGCGCGCACGCGACCCGACACCTGACCGACCACAAACACATCGCCCACCCGCAACGTGCCGCGCTGGACAAGCACCGTCGCCACCGGCCCACGCCCCTTGTCGAGCTTGGCCTCAATAACGATGCCCTCGCCGTCGCGTTCGGCATTGGCCTTGAGTTCCATCACCTCGGCCTGCAGGGCAACCGCCTCAAGCAGGTCTTCCAGACCGGCACCGGTTTGCGCCGAAACCTCAATCATCTGGGTATCACCGCCCATATCTTCGGCGATGATTTCATGTTGCAGTAATTCGTTTTTCACGCGGGTCGGGTCGGCTTCGGCCTTGTCCATTTTATTGATCGCCACAATCATCGGCGCCCCAGCCGCTTTGGCATGATTGATCGCTTCGACGGTTTGCGGCATGACCCCGTCATCGGCGGCAACTACCAGAATGACAATATCCGTCACTTTTGCACCGCGCGCGCGCATGGCGGTAAACGCCGCATGGCCGGGTGTGTCGATAAAGGAAATCACGACTCCGTTTTGCGTGGTTGTCTGATAGGCCCCAATATGCTGGGTAATACCCCCGGCTTCACCGGCGGCAACTTTTTCTTTGCGCAAGGCATCAAGCAGTGAAGTTTTACCGTGGTCGACATGGCCCATGACCGTAACAACCGGCGGGCGCGGGCTCATGTCTTCGTCGCTATCGGCTTCGCCGATGAGGCCGTCTTCAATGTCGCTTTCAGATACGCGGCGCACGCTATGACCGAGATCTTCGGCGACAATCTGCGCCGTATCGGCGTCAATCACATCATTGATTTTCGCCATAATGCCCTGTTGAATCAGGATTTTAATGACGTCGACCGCGCGTTCGGCCATTCGGTTGGCAAGTTCCTGAATGGAAATCGTATCCGGCAATTGCACAGTGCGGGACACTTTTTCGGTATTTTCAAACGTGTCCGACTGTCTTTTCTCGCGTTCGCGCCGCCGCCGCATGGAGGCGAGAGAACGCACCCGCTCTTCATCGTTCAGGGCATCATTAATGGTCAGTTTACCTGCGCGCCGGCGACGTTCATTGCCACGGCGCTCCGAGGACGGCTTTTTCGTATCCTGACGTTGTTTTTCGGCCTCGGTTCGGCGGCCTCCATCGGGCCGTGCAGCTGGGGCAGGCTCGCTTGATTGCTTGGCAGGCTTTTTCTTTTCACGCGCCAGTGCCTCAGCGCGGCTGGCTGCTTCGGCGGCTTTTTGCGCTTCTTCTTCGGCGCGCCGGCGGGCGTCAATCTCGCTTTGCTTGGCCTCTTCGATGGCGCGCTGTTTGGCTTCGATAACAGCGGCCTGACGACGATCCTGCTGGGTTTTCGACAGATTGTCCTGCGGGCTGGCCGGTGCTTCGGGCCCTCGTGCAATTTCTTCCGCGGGTGCGGCTTCCGCGCCACCGGAATTGATGGTGCGCTTGCGGCGCTTTTCAACCAGCACGGATTTGCTGCGCCCATGCGAAAAGCTCTGGCGCACCTGGCCGGATTCAACCGTGCGTTTCAGGCTCAGCGTCTTACTGCGTCCGGCATTTGCTTCGCCGTCTTCGCCTGTTTTTGTGTCGCTCATCGCTTCCTCACTTCTGTCCGCCGACCTGTCCACTCGGCACAGTGCCGATATAGACCTGCCATCGATGGGCCGCTTCGTCAATCTTGGCAGCCCATTGCGCATCTATAACTGCGCTGTGTATCACATCTTGGCGTCCCATGGCCAAGCCCAATTCTTCTGCCGAAAAAAACTCCACAACAAGCACGCCGGCAGCTTGCGCTTTACGAGCTAGTTTCGCCCGACCGTCACGGGCGCCGTCACATGCCGAAACAACCATTGTCGCGCGGCCGCCGGAAAGGGCTGCATCCACTTTGGCGAAGCCTAGCACAATTTTGCCCGCAGCACGCGCCAGACCCAGCATATTTCGCGCGCGCGCACCCAATAGTCCGGCGACCCGACACGACAAATCTTCCGGAACATACCATTCGGAGCCGTTTTGCAGCGCCGCAACACAAGGTTTGCGTGCGCTGACCCAAATATGCGCGCCGGGCAGTTTGTTGCCAATATCCGGCGTCAGCTCCCCTTCGGGCGACACACAAAAGCGCAGCAAATCATGTGCTGGCAGTGTTTTTCCGGTTACGTGACAGGCAAACTCCATGCGCATGTCCCATCATAAGGTGGCATCTGTATCAGGCGCGCTTGCCTCGGCGGCGGGGGCATCACCTTCCAGACCTTCGCCCGCGGTCAGTTCTTCGGCCTGCGCGGCGGCTTCCGCCGCCGCTTTTTCAGCGGCCAGCGCGTCAAGCTCTTCCTGTGTCACCCAGCCCGCTTTTACACGCGCCGACATAATGAGCGCCTCGGCCTCTTCCGGGCTGATATCAAACCCGTCCAGAATACCGTCTTGTCGCACGCGCTTCCGCTCAACCGTCTCAAACCAGCCGGTCAGATCATCCGTAACGCATCCGGCAAAATCTTCCAGTGTTTTGATGTCGTTTTCGCCAAGGCGCACCAGCATTGCCGGTGTCAGCTCGGTAATTTCAGCCAGCGCATCTTCCACACCCATTTCGCGCCGCTGTTCGGTCAGCGCCGCATTTTGCTGGTCGAGGAAGTCGCGCGCGCGGTTTTGGATCTCCTGCGCCGTTTCATCGTCGAAACCCTCAATATAGGTAATCTCGTCGAGCGGCACATAAGCCACCTCTTCAACTGTCGCAAAGCCTTCCGAGGCCAGCAATTGCGCAATCATCTCGTCGACATCCAACGCACCCATAAAGGTTTCCGTGCGTTCGGCAAATTCGGCCTGACGACGCTCGCTTTCCTGAGCTTCCGTCATAATGTCGATATCCCAGCCGGTCAGCTGTGAGGCAAGGCGCACATTTTGCCCGCGCCGGCCAATGGCAAGGCTCAACTGCTCGTCCGGCACAACAACTTCAATGCGCTGAATATCTTCATCCAGCACCACTTTCGACACTTCGGCAGGGGCCAGCGCGTTGACGATAAAAGCGGCGGCGTCTTCAGACCACGGAATGATATCGACCTTTTCGCCCTGCAATTCATTGACCACCGCCTGCACGCGGCTGCCGCGCATGCCCACGCACGCCCCGACCGGATCAATGCCTGGATCGCTGGAAATCACTGCAATTTTTGCGCGGCTGCCCGGGTCGCGGGCCACGGCGCGAATTTCTATCACGCCGTCATATATTTCCGGCACTTCTTGGCCGAAAAGTTTCGCCATGAAAGCCGGGTCTGAACGCGACAGGATAATTTGCGGGCCGCGCATTTCGCGGCGCACATTTTGGATATAGGCGCGAATGCGATCACCGGGGCGGAACACTTCGCGCGGGATCAGATTGTCGCGCCGCACGACGGCTTCGCCGCGCCCCAAATCAAGCACCACATTGCCATATTCAACCCGCTTGACCACGCCATTGATAATCTCGCCGACACGGTCTTTGAATTCTTCATATTGCTGTTCGCGCTCGGCTTCGCGCACGCGTTGCACAATAACCTGCTTGGCGGCTTGCGTGGCGATACGGCCAAACTCGACCGGCGGCAATTCATCGATAATCTCATCACCGATTTGGGCATCCGGATTTTCGCGCCGCGCAATCGCCAACGATATTTGCGTATCGTCATTTTCTACAAGCTCGACCACTTCGACCGCCCGCAAAAGCCTGGTTTCACCGGTTTTCGGATTAATTTCCACGCGAATATCGTTTTCCGCGCCGTAACGTGCCTTGGCCGCCTTTTGAATGGCATCTGCCATGGCTGCCAACACAATCTCAATGTCGATGCCCTTTTCGCGGGCAACCGCGTCCGCAATTTGAACCAGTTCCAGTTTGTTGGCACTAATACCTGTCGCCATTTTCGTCTCCTGCATTATGGCAGCCGCACACGCGGCAATTATTTCTTCCGGGCTTTTCCCGCCTTTAACGATTGGCGCAAAGCCGCATCATCGGGCACGAGCCGTGCCTCGGCAATGTCGGCCAACGCAAACCCCAGCACTTGCGGGGTTTCATAACCGTCGAGCGCGACTTTCAACCGCGCTTCGCCGTCTTCAAATCCGTCTACCAGACCGCGAAACCGACGACGCCCATCGACGCTATTGTGCAATTCAACCTTGGCTTCAAGCCCGGCCCAACGCTCAAAATCAAGCGGCCGTGTCAAGGGGCGCCCCATGCCGGGTGAAGATATTTCCAGCGTGTAGTTTCCCGAAATCGGGTCTTCCACATCCAGCATAGCAGACACGGCATGGCTGATCGCCTCGCAATCTTCAATGGCGATTGTGCCTGCATCATTTTCGGCCATGATCTGCAAGATCATACGCTCTCCTTCCGAGGTCATACGCGCCCGCACAAGATGAAATCCAAGGTCAGCGATTACCGGCACCAAGAGCGGCAAAAGTGGCCGCGCGGCACCCGGTGCCATCAAATGCGCATTGGGCGCATCATCCAGCCTAACAATTTGGTCATCTTGCGAATGTGTCACCCTGTTTAATCCGCTTATGCTTTCCATCGCTTCATGCGCAACTTGCCCTCAAATCGGGCGTTTTCCCGCTTTTGCCATTAAAAAAAGCGGGGCTCCAAGGAGCGACCCACTTCCAAAAAAGCAGCAAACTTGATCTCAATATAGCGATTTTAACCGCTCAGGCAAGCAGGCTTTTACAATCGGGCATTTACACCCAGCCATCTATGTCAAAGCGCGCCGGGCACTAGCGCATTACGGCGTGAGAATTCCAGATAATGCGGAACGCGGTAGGCGGCACGCGCCTTTTGTTCATAGCGCGTGCCGGGCCAATCTGCCGGTGCCCCCAGCCAGTCGGCGCGACACTGCGCGCGCCAAACAAACCCGCCATGTTGCTTTATCTCGGCCAAAGTCCAGTCAGCATAAGCTGCAATATCGGTTGCCACCAGCAACCGGGCATTGGGGGCCAACACACGAAACAGACTGTCCAGATTTTCCTGATTGACGAAACGCCGCTTGTGATGGCGTTTTTTGGGCCACGGATCGGGATATAAAAGAAATGCTTGGTCCAGCACACCGGCGGGCATAGCCGCCATGACATCGCGGGCATCGCCATGATGCACACACAGGTTTTCCAAACCCCCGGCCTCAATATGTCCCAGCAATTTTGCCACGCCGTTAATAAAGGGTTCGCAGCCGATGAATCCGGTTTGCGGTGCGGCCTTGGCGCATGCCGCCAAATGCTCTCCCCCACCAAAGCCAATTTCCAGCGCGTAAGTGTCAAAGCCCATTTCCGGTGCGCGCGTGCCAAACCAGCCTGAAAGATCGGACGCGGAAAATTTCGGCTCAAATTCGGGCAAGATTTCCGCGACACGCCGGGCTTGCGCCGGGTGCAGACGGTGTCCCTGTCGACGTCCGTAAATCAGGCGACGGTTTTGGGGTGTGTCAGGATTGGTTTTGTCCGTCGGCACCGGCTAAAGCGCGTTTGTGATGGCGTCGACGAGGTCGGTGCGCTCCCAGGAAAAACCGCCATCATCTTCCGGCGTCCGGCCAAAATGACCATAGGCCGCCGTGCGTGCATAAATCGGGCGGTTCAAACCCAAATGTTCGCGAATGCCGCGCGGGCTCAAATCCATTTCCGCCTGCAACACCGAAGCGAGGCGGTTGGTGTCGACCTTGCTGGTGCCATGCGTGTCGATATAGACCGAGAGCGGGCGCGCCACGCCGATCGCATAGGAGAGCTGGATGGTGCAGCGCTCGGCCAGTTCCGCCGCCACCACATTTTTGGCGAGGTAACGCGCGGCATAGGCCGCCGAACGATCGACCTTTGTCGGG
>CAJWBV010000052.1 GCA_913020275.1 uncultured Rhodobiaceae bacterium | reverse complement strand
CGAGCTCATTCAACCGCCACACTGACCGATTCGGCCCACCGCCGCGGCCACGACCCTTATTATGTGGTTTTACCAGATTGCCACCAACACCGGCACAGGAGCCACGGCCGCGTTGCGCGCCGCCTTCAACACGGTCTCGATCCTCACCGGCACCGGCTTTACAACAACTGATTATTCGCTCTGGGGGCCGTTTGCCGTCTCGGTGTTTTTCATTCTCACCTTCATTGGCGGGTGTGCGGGCTCGACCTCGTGCGGGCTGAAAATTTTCCGGCTTCAGATTATTCTGAAATCCGGCTGGCGCTACGTCAAACAGGTGACCCAGCCCAACGGCGTTTTTGTCATTCGCTATAATGGCAAGCTGGTGGACGACAAGGTGGCAAATTCGGTTATCGCCTTCGGGTTGATTTTCGTTTTGTCCTTTGCCGGACTCGCCATCATTTTGGCGTTGATCGGCCTTGATACACAAACGGCGCTGTCAGCGGCCGCTGCTGCCATCGCCAATGTGGGCCCGGGGCTGGGGCCAATTGTCGGCCCGTCGGGAACCTATGCGCCGCTGCCCGACACGGCCAAATGGGTGCTAAGCTTTGGCATGCTTCTGGGGCGGTTGGAATTTCTGACCGTGCTGGTTTTATTCGCGCCCAGCTTCTGGCGGCGCTGATTATTCGGCGATATGCGGGCTGGTACCGGTTTTGTGATCGCCGCGCATGCGGGCACGCAAATCTTCCTGCATGCCCAGAACCGACGGCACCAGAAACAGCACAATCAGGCTGGCAAAAGCCAATCCCCACGCAATGGTGACGACCATGGGCAACAGGAATTGCGCCTGCACGCTGGTTTCGAACAGAAGCGGTGTTAACCCCAAGACCGTGGTCAATGAGGTCAGCGTGACAGCGCGAAAGCGGTCGCATATGCCGTTAATCACCGCATCGCGCAAGGTTTCACCCTCATCGCGGCGTTCTTCAATACGACTGATAAGAATGATCGAATTATTGACGAGAATTCCGGACAGGCCCAGCAAGCCGATCATGCTCAAAAATGTCAGGTCAAAGCCCATCAGAAAATGCCCGATTACCATGCCGACAAGACCGAATGGAATAACGGACATAATGATTAGCGGGCGTGAATAGCTTGCAAACACAAACGCCAGAATGACGTAAATCATGCCCAACCCCAAAATGGCGCCCGTGCGGAGCGAGCCCATGGTTTCCATCTCCTCCTGATTGCGCCCGCCAAATGTGAAGTCGATATTATATTTTGCGGCAATTTGCGGCAGGGTGTCCTTGCCCATGGAGGTAAGCACATCATTCGGGTTGCCGGCATTATCGTCATAATCGGCCACGACCGAGACCGTGACATAACCGTCCGTGCGCTTGATGGTTGAAAAACCCGGTTTTTCGACAATTTCAACAACGGCGCTGAGCGGCACGAAACGCGGCGGATTGGTGCCTGGCACGGTAAGCTCAATATCTTCCAGCTGTTTCGGGCTCGAGGCACCGCGTGGTTGCAACACGCGAATGGTTACCTCTTCATCGCCGCGCGCAAACCGCTTGGCAATAACGCCTTCCAACGTTCCCCGCGCCATCGATCCGATAACCTGATTGGTGAAACCGAGCGCCTGGCCTTGCGCGTTGACCCGCAATAAAAGCTCCTGCTTGGTGTAGACCAAATCGTCGCGCGCGCGCGAAATGCCGGGATATTGCTCGAGCGCCTGACGCACTTCCAGCGCGGCTTGTTTTAATATTTCGGGCTCAGCATTTTGCAACCGAATATCAATATCGCGCCCGGGCGGTCCGCCGCGTCGCTCGCGCACAAACACATAACGAAGACCCGCAATGTCGGGCATGGATTTTTCCCAAGCGCTGACAATCTCCCGTGTGCGAATGTCACGATCTTCGCTGGGCGTCAATTCGGCTGTTATCAGCGCGCGCTCATCACCAAAAATGGAGCGCGTGCGGCCAATTTGTGTGAACACCACGCTGACCAGCTTTTCGCCCTCAAGCGCAAGCTCCTTCTCCGCCGCATAAAGCGCGGCCTCAATGCGTTGCGTGCCTTGCTTGGTGGCCGCACGTTTTGTACCGGGCTGGAAGAAAACATAGGCATTAATTACCTCACCTTCGGGCGATGGAAAAAACCGAAACGGCACACGCCCGCCGGCCAAAAGGCCAATAACAATAATCAGAACGGCCAAGCCGATTGCGCCGGTTGTATAGCGCTGGTCATAGGCACGCGTCACAAAGGCGCGGAATTTCGTGTCGCGAAATCTGTCGAAATCGTCAAAGAATTTTTTGCGCCATGGAGCCGGTTCCTTGGGCGGGCGCGACAGCGCATGGCTCAAATGGCCGGGCAGTACAAGGAAACATTCTATCAGGCTGGCAATCAAGACGGAAAGCAGAACCAACGGAATATCGCGAACAAACTGGCCCATAACGCCGCCAATCGCCAGAATCGGAATAAACGCGGCAAGCGTCGTCAGCGCGGCGGCAGTGATTGGCATGGTCATGCGGATGGCACCACCCTCAGCGGCGGCAAGCGCTGTTTCGCCGCGCTCGATTAGCGTTGCCGAATGCTCGCCTACCACAATGGCATCATCAACAATAATGCCGATGGTCATAATCAGCGCAAACAGCGACAGCATATTGATGGTCATATCCAGATAGAACATGACGCCGAAAGTCGCCATCAGCGATGCCGGAATGCCGACCGCCACCCAAAAGGCAATGCGCCCGTTCAAAAACAGAAACAGAATGGCCAGCACCAGAATCATGCCGGTGAGCCCGTTAAACAACAACACATTGATGCGTTGAACAATCTTGTCGGCATTGACGTCGAATAGTTGCACTTTAAGTGTTGGCGGCAATGATTTGATTACCTCGGCAAGATAGTCGCGCGCGGTTTCGGTTATTTCGATCGCGTCGCCGTTTTTCGTGCGCATCACGGTCAGGCGGATAGCACGGTCGTCGCCATCCCAACCTTCGGGCTGGGTGGCATCAAATGTGTCCGTCACGCGCGCAACATCACTCACCGATAATTGCCGTCCGTCAGAAGCGTTACGCAGGCTGATCGCGCCCACTTCTTCGGCTGTCAACGCCAGCCCAACCGCGCGCACCTGGCGCTCCACATCGCCGCGCAGCACACCGCCCGGAACATCCAGAGAAGAGCCGGCAATGCGCGCGGCAATTTCGTCCGGCGTCAAAGCGTAGCGGCGCAGCTGGGCGGCGTGGGCCTCGATCCATATTTCCTCGTCGCGATAACCTTCCAGATTGATCTTGTCGATGCCCCGCTCCAGCAGGCCGTCGCGTATCTGCTTTGCGAAGGCACGCAAAGCGCGTTCTTCAAACGGCCCGGAGATAAGGATCGATGCAGCCGGTTCGAAAAAAGTTTCCTGCGAAATAATCGGGCGCTCGGATTCTTTCGGCAGGGTTGTCAGCGCATTTACCGCCGCCTCGACATCGCCCACCGCACGTTGCATGTCGGTTTCCGGATAAAACTCGACATTCATAACCGCCACGCCCTGACGCGAGGTCGACGAAAACTCCTTCACCCCGTCAATGAAGCGCACTTCCGGCTGCACGGTGGCAACAATATTTTTGTCAATGTCCTGTGCCGTTGCGCCTGGCCACGGCACAATGATATTCACATTCTTGATTTCTGTTGTCGGAAAAAACTGAATGTTCAGATTGGTGAGCCCGAAAAAGCCCAGCATGATCATGGAGAAAAACAGAAGATTTGCCGCGTTCCGGTGCCTTGCAAAAAGCTGAACAGCAGGCGTGATCGGGTTCATCAGGGTTGTTCCACGACCTTGACGGCAACGCCGGGAGCGGCTTCGTTAAAGCGGGTCAGCAAAACTACATCACCGACAGCCAACCCGCTTTTGAGCAAAACCTGAGCGCCGTCATCAACGAAATCAACCAGCGTGCGCGGCTCCAAACGCCCGTTTCTCACCAGATAGACGCGGTTGTCGGTATAAAGCGCATCTTTTGGCAGCGCCATTACACCGTCAACGGGCTGGGCGGTAAGTTCCACCTCGACAAAAGCCCCGCCGCGCAGATTTGAGGGGATTTTACCCTCGAGCGTTGCATAAATGTCCACACCGCGCGTGGCTTGTGAAATTTGCGCGCCAACGCGCTCAATCGTTGCCTCCAACGCCGTCTTTTCGCCGCCGACATTCCACACCACACGAACTGGACGCCCGATAATATCCGTATTGCGCCGCAAAAAGCGGCCATATTCGTCGTCTGACAGGTTGAAGACCACTTCAAAATTATCAGAGTCGAGTAATATCGCCACTTGATCATTGGGGTTCAAACCCGTCCTTCGCGCGCTGAAATCTGCGTGATATAGCCGTCAAACGGCGCAACAACATCGGTGTTTTTCATGTCCCGCTGTGCCCTTTTGACCTGAACCTTGTGCCGGTCGACGGTTGATTGCTGTTGGTCTTTGCGCGCGGTTTTGATGGTGAAATCGGTTTTGCGGTCATCCAGCATTTTTTTGGAAACCGTGCCTTTTTTGAACAATTGCTCGGCGCGCTTAAAATCCTGCTCAGCCAGTTCGGCCGATGCGGCGCGTTCAGCCAGTAGCGCTTTTGCGCCTTTAAGCGCGGCGCGGGCTTCATCAAGGCGGGTTTCATAGACAAATTTGTCTATCCGCACCAGCACATCGCCGCGCGACACCCGCGCGCCGTCCTCGAATTTTTCGCTTGTTGAGAGCACCTCGCCGGAAACAAGCGCGCGCAGGCGCACCTGCTTTTTCGCACGCAATTCACCGAAAGCCTTAATGGTGGGCGTAACCGGGCCATAGGTTACTGACCGCGCAACAACTGACCATACCCGCTCGTCATTCGTCGACGGCTTGGTTTCGGGCCGTGTCGAAACCAGCAAAACAAACACGAAAACCCCAACCGCAATCGCCAAAAACGGCGCAGGCAGGCGCCGTAGCGCGCCCAAGCGCCCATCGCTGAAGCGCCGATCGCCTAAACGGGCTTCCATAATCGCCCGAAGGCGAGAGATAAAATCTTTGAGCGCTTGCATTGCTGTGCTCTGCCAATCTTCAAGGGTCAAACCCGTCTCCGATGGATATAACGCGAAAAAGCCGTTTTACCAGTCAGCCTTTCTGCAAGTTATCCTATCGTTCACCGTTTATATCACCGCCAGTATCAGTGGCCGTATCGCCGAATATCTCTGCCGGTGAGAACTGATATACGGCATTACAGAATTCGCAGCGGACTTCAATTTTTTCTTCCCGCCGCATCTCCTGCTGATCCTCTTCCGGCAATCCGGTCAGCATGTTACGTACTCTATCACCCGAACACGGACATGCAAAATGCAATGAACGCCTGTCAAACACGCGCACACCGTCTTCGTGAAATAGCCGAAAAGCCAGATTCTGAGGTGAAAGATCCGGATCGAGCAGTTCGTCCGGTTGCGCGGTCTGTAAAAGAACCGACAGGCGGTGCCAGTCATCATCGTCGCCGGGGCCGACTTCACCTGCAAATTCAGGCGGAATTTCAGCTTCTTTGATAGCCCCCCCATCACCCCCTTCAGTGGCGACCTGCTGCAAAACAATGCCGCCGGCGCGCCATTCGCACTGCCCGCCACTGAGCAATAAAGGCGCGGCAACCAGTTTCAGGCAGGTGCCGATTTGTTCGGACCGCTGAAAATAGCCGAGCGCGGCTTCAGCCAGCGTTTCGCCTTCCAGCGGCACAATTCCCTGATAGCGTTCCATATCCGCGCCTTGGTCGACCGTGAAGGCCATGTGCCCCTTATCGCCCAAAAGCGCGATGCCGGTTTTTCCCAAGCGCAAGGCCTCGTGCAATTGCTCCGTTTCGAACTGCGCGAAACCGCGCAAACCCCCGCCGGACGTGTAATCGGCCATAAGCGTGTTAATCGGGCCGCCACCATGCAATTGCAGAATGAAACGACCGTCAAATTTCAACATTGTGCCCAGCATGGCAGCCAGAACCAGCGCCTCGCCCAGCATTATGTTGACGGCTTCGGGATAGTCATGCGCCGCCAGAATTTCCCCGACAACACCATTGAGCCGAACCACGCGGCCATTGACGTTTTGCCCTTCCACGCGAAACGGCAGGGCCAGATTGTCGTTTTCGACAGCGGAATCAGATAATGGCGTGCCGGAAGATGAAGCGTCAGAAGCCATGCGCCACCCCTAACCGTCTCTATCGAGGCAATAGGTCAAAATGGCTTTTTGCGCGTGACAGCGGTTCTCAGCCTCGTCGAACACTACCGATCGGGGACCGTCAATCACATTCGACGTAACCTCATTACCACGATAGGCTGGCAAGCAGTGTAGAAAAACCGCAT
>CAJWBV010000051.1 GCA_913020275.1 uncultured Rhodobiaceae bacterium | reverse complement strand
CGTAAAGCGCACCACCCCCCCCATGGGCGGCGGCGGCTTGCTCATAGGCAAT
Organism: uncultured Rhodobiaceae bacterium; assembly: GCA_913020275.1. Classification (GTDB taxonomy): domain Bacteria; phylum Pseudomonadota; class Alphaproteobacteria; order RS24; family RS24; genus UBA7378. The sequence continues at coordinate 6,276 of CAJWBV010000051.1, read as the reverse complement.
CACCAGCCGGTCGAGCGGCGGCTGGCCGAACCAGAGCGGTACTTCGCGGCGCAAAACACCGTCTCCGGCGCGTCCCTTGCCGGTTATAACCAGCACCCACTTGTTTCGCGCTTGGGCCGCAGCGGTGAGAAAGCCGGTCAAACGCGCCCGCGCGCGGGCCGCCGTCAGCCCGTGCAGGTCAATGCGCGCATCAATCGCGATGGTGCCGCGCGCCAGCCGTCGCCTCGATTTCGGGTCAAGGCGCGTGTCGGGCATTGGCAATTTTTTCGGCACCGGGCGGGGTGGCGCTTTTGTTGCCGGCTTTGCAGCGTTAACGCCTTTCGGATCGGCAGATTTTCTGGCGGGCGGCTGGGCGGGGTCGTCGGTTTTGGGGGCGCGGACGCGGCGCGTTTCAACATGGCGCGCGCGCCGAAGCGCGGGCAGGGGTTCGGCCTGCGCCGCGACGCGCGACCAAAGCTCGGCATCCTCGCCGGAAAGCGGCGACTGCTTTTTGTCGTCAGACCCCGCCAAGGGAACGGCCTATTCTGTCTGGGTTGCAATCAGCAGCCAGTTCGGGCTGTCTGATTGAACATGACGCTCGAAAGTCCACAAATCGCGGCTGCGCACCGGCGACGACGTGTTCTCTTCATTGCCTGCGCCGCTAATATGCGACACCAGATCGGCGCTGTAGCGCACCGACAGGCGCACGACCCCATTGTCATATTCGGCGTCTTCGATGACCGGGCGCGCCAGCGCATGAATTTCGGTCACCAAATGCTCGCCCGCTTCTTCGCGCTGTTGAATGGCGGCATCAAAACCGGCCAGTACGTCGGGTCCCAGAAAATCCTTCACTCCGGTAAGGTCACCGGCGGCGAAATCCAGCAATATCATCTCGTATAATTTCCGCGCGCCCTCGACGAAAGCCCCCTCGTCAAAATCAGGGTCTTTTTCGCGCACCAATGTCAGGCCCCTGCCGGCTTCGATCGGTGCGTCATCCATCGGTTCTGCAAATGGCCGGGGGGTTTCGGACGCGCCGACGGGTTCTGCGTCGCCGGCCGGTGCAGTGTCTTTCCCACTGTCTTTCGGGGTGTCTTTCTGGGTGTCTTTTCGGGCGTCTTTTGCGGTATCGAACGCCTCACGGTTCAGGCGATAGGCGTCGTGACGGCCTGTATTGTCGTCTTCTTCATTGCGCATGCCCAAGACAGATCGCAAACGATAAAACACGGCGATGACAACAACCAGCAAGATGAGGTTAACGAGATCGATGATGCGCTCCTGTAAGATGGAAAATCAGTATGCCCTTTTTTGGGCCTCGTGTTAAGCACTGGCCTGCAAGGTGTCAGATGCTATGATGCCGCAGCAAGGAGAACCAGATGCCCGGCCTCATTCCGCTGATTTTAATCATTGTGCCGATTATCGAAATTACCCTGTTCGTTCAAATTGGCGGGGCGATTGGCCTTGGCTGGACGCTCCTCGTCATTTTGGCGACGGCGATGCTCGGCGCACGCGCAATACGCCGTCAGGGGATTGACGCGCTGGCGCGCGCGCAGGCACAAATGGCAACCGGCAAGCCGCCCGTGGGCGAGATTGTGCATGGCGTCCTTATTCTCATGGCCGGAATTTTGCTGCTGACGCCGGGCTTTATGACCGATGCGCTGGGCTTTTTGTTGCTTTTTCCCGCAACACGGCTGTTTGTGCTGGAACTGGCGGCAGGTTTCATTCTGCCAAAATTGTTTTCCGGCTTCAGCGTGCGGCGCGGGAGCACCCAAAACCCCGCGGATGCAAAAATTATCGACGGCGATTATCGCGTTGAGGATCCCGACGATTAGGTTCATTATCGCCACACCATAAACCGGAGGACAAATATGAGCGAGACGCCGAACACACCCCCCCAAAACACCGGCGGCAATGAAGCCGGTGAACAGCCGGGTTTGCAAATTCTGACCCAATATGTGCGCGACCTATCGTTCGAAAATCCGGCGGCTCCGGCGCTGACCCCGCCCGATGGGGGCAATCCCGATATCGGCGTCGACGCCAATGTCAACGCACGCAAACTGGCTGAAAATGATTTCGAGGTCGGGTTGAAATTTACCATTCAGGCAAAGTTTGGCGACCAGGTCGCGTTCATCGCAGAGCTTATGTATTGCGGCGTGTTCCGGCTCATCAATATTCCGGAAAATGATGTCAGGCCGGTTCTGCTCATTGAAGCTCCACGGCAATTATTCCCCTTTGCCCGCCGCATATTGGCCGATGTCACACGCGATGGCGGCTACCCGCCCATCATGTTAGACCCGATTGATTTCCTGGATCTTTACCAACGCGGCGAACACGGCCAGGCGGAAGGCCCCTCGACCTCTCAAAAAGACGGAAAAGAAGACGGCAAAGCGCACTGAACTTTGCGCTTAATTCCGACGTCTGCTTGCGCGCGCTAGAGGCTGTCAGCGCCCGTGTCGAACCATATCGCGTTTTGCGGCAAATCTTCCAGAAACGCACGATGAGCGATACGCTCATCTTCGGAAAGGCGCGCGGGCAACGGGGCAGGGCGACGTTGCTGCGGCTGGCGCAACAGGTCAGCATCGGGCGTGGTTCTGGCATCTGTGGCACGCGCGGCGTCGGCCTGAAATACCAGCCCGGGCTGGCGACCGCCGGAAAGTTCCAAATAAACATCTGCCAGCAATTCGCTGTCGAGCAGCGCGCCGTGATGCACGCGGCCCGAATTGTCAACTCCGAAGCGACGACACAGCGCATCAAGCGAGGCGGGCGCGCCCGGAAAGCGTTTTCGTGCCATGGCCAGCGTATCAATCACCGGATTGGTCTCCAACGGCCCGCGGTTGACATGCCCGAGCTCGGCATTCAGAAATTTCATATCAAAAGCCGCGTTGTGAATGACCAGCGGGTCGCTGCCGACAAATTCCAAAAACCCCTCGACAATATCGGCAAATTTCGGCTTATCGGCCAAAAACGCATCGCTGATGCCGTGCACGGCTTCGGCCTCGGGCGACATGGCACGTTCGGGATTGATATAGACGTGAAATGTTTCACCGCTTGGCAGCCGGTTAACAAGTTCCAGACACCCGATCTCAACAATTCGGTCGCCCCGCGACGGATCCAGACCGGTGGTTTCGGTATCGAGAATTATTTCGCGCAAAATCTTTTCCTTTTTTCTTCGTCTATTTGTCCCGGACTTGCGCCCGATCCAGCCGCGCCTGCAACACCGTGCCTTTGCGGTCGCGCACTGCGGCGAGAATTTCCTTCACCTGCCGGTGCGCATCAGCCACCGAAACCGAACTGTCGACGATAAAATCCGCCGCCGCCCGCTTGTCGGAATCGGGCACCTGTTTAGCCAGTATATCGGCAAACTTTTCTTCTGTCATACCGGGGCGCTCCAGCACACGCGCACGTTGGATGTCCGGCGGCGCGCTGACGACAACCACGCAGTCGACAAATTCATGGCCCCCCGTTTCAAACAGGAGCGGAATATCCAAGAGCACATGGGTCGCGCCCGCTGCCATTTGTGCGTTCAGAAAATCGACCTGTGTTGCGCCTGCCAGCGGATGCACCATTTTTTCCAGTGCGGCCAGCTTTGCACCATCTTTCAAAACAATTCGGCCCAGCGCGGCGCGGTCCACGGCACCGTCGCGCACGGCTTCGGGAAACAGCTCGCCAATCGGCCCAACCGCAGCGCCGCCAACTTCATAAAGCCCATGCACGGCGGCATCGGCGTCATAGCGCGGCACGCCCTCTTCTTCAAACAATGCGGCGGTTTGGGTTTTCCCCATGCCGATCGAGCCCGTCAAACCGATCAAATACATCATGCTTCCCCAAGATCGCGGTGCAGGCGATCGCGCAATACATTATCAAAAGCCGGATGCTGGCCAAACCACAAGTCAAATGCATGCGCGGCCTGATGCACCAGCATGCCCAGCCCGTTAACCGGCATATGCCCCTGAGACCTGGCGCGTGCCAACAAATCGGTTTCCAGTGGCACATAAACAATATCGGCAACCGTTGCCTTAGCCGCCAATGTGTCAAGGCTCATATCCAGCGCCGGAGCCCCCTGCATGCCGAGGCTGGTGGTATTCACAAGAAGCGTTGCACCTTCGGCGGCTTGTGCGCGCGCCGCCCAGTCAAAAACCCGCACGACCCCCGAATTTTCGGGCGTGTCTGCCAGCGCGGCAACAGCCTCGGCGTGGGCGCGGGTGCGGTTGCTCACGCGAATATCGGAAAGCCCAGCGGCCAATAATGCGCCAACGATGGCGCGCGCCGCGCCGCCCGCCCCCAAAACCAGGGCCGGCCCCGATGCCCAGTCGCGTGCCGGCGAAAGGCTGTCAATGAAGCCGCGTCCATCGGTGTTGTGCCCGCTTATTTTGCCGCCCGTGAGCAAAATTGTGTTAACTGCGCCCAGATGGGCGGCCGCCTCATCATGCGTGTCGACCGCGGCATAGGCGGCTTCTTTATGGGGAATGGTGACGTTGACGCCTGCAAACCCCTGCTCGCGCAATTCCTCCAACTTTGCCCTGAAGTCGGCCTCAGGCGGCACGGCCACAGCCTCATAAACAGCGTCAATGCCGGCTGCCTGCAACCAGTAATTATGGATGAGTGGTGAACGCGAATGCGCCACAGGCCAACCGACAACACCGTAGCGCGCACTCATGACTGCACCGCGCCGCGCGCACGAAGCGCGGCCAGAAGCGGCACCAGCGGCAGGCCGAGAATGGCAAAATAATCGCCATTCACGGCTTCAAAAAGTTGAACGCCCGGCCCCTCAAGCTGATAACACCCGACCGATTTCAACACATCGTCACCGACATCGAGCAAATAGGCCTCCAGAAATTCATCGCTGAACTGGCGCATGGTCAATGTCACCTGTTCGGCCAGCGACCAAACCGGCTTGCCGTCATCAAGCAAAACCGTGCCGCTGACAAGTGCGTGGGTGCGGCCTCTGAATTTCTTCAAGTTCTCGCGTGCTTCGTCCATGTCTTTGGGTTTGTCGAACAAAACCCCGTCGCATACCAATATTTGATCCGCTCCGACAACCAACCCGTCGCGGGCAATCGCGCGCGCCTTGGCCTCGGCAAGTTTGAGTGCCAGCGCATCGGGGGTGCCGCCATGGCGGGCTTTGATGGCGTCCTCATCGACCCCCGAAACGGCAATGTCGAACTCAAGACCTGCGCCGCGCATGAGCGCCGCACGCACTTGGCTGCCCGAAGCCAGTGTAAGGGGTTTTTGCCCGCCCACGCCCGTCATAGACCGCGTAACGCCGAGGGCTTGGCGGCATGTTCCTGATAGAGATTCAAAATAGCGCTGGCGATCTCCTCAATCGAACGGCGTGTCACATCAATCACCGGCCAGTTATTGCGCGCAAACAAACGCCGCGCTTCGGCCGTTTCGCTCTTGATGAGTTCGGGGTCAACATATTCTGTTTCATTCGCCTCCTGCATTGAAAGCAGGCGATTTTTCCGAATTTGCATAAGCCGCTCCGTACTGGTTGTCAGCCCGACGATCAGGGGTCGGGTGGCGTTGAGCAATTCATTGGGCGGGTCGATGCCCGGCACCAGCGGCACATTTGCCGCCTTGATGCCGCGATTGGCCAGATACATACAGGTTGGTGTTTTGGAGGTGCGGCTGACGCCGGTCAAAATCACATCGGCATCGTCAAGATCGCCCTGGCTCTGGCCGTCATCGTGACGGATCGTGTAATTCAGCGCCGCGATGCGCTTGAAATAGTCCGTGTCCATTTCGTGCTGGCTACCGGGCTTGCCGCTGATTTCCACATTGAGGTAAGACCCCATCGTGCTGACAAACGGGTCGAGCACCGACATGCTCGGCACCTGCAGTCTATCACAAGCGCGTTCCAGCTCCTGGCGCAGGCCTGCATCAATGATTGAAAACATAACCGGACCCGGGTTTTCCTCAATTGAGGCGATGGCGCGCGTAAGTTGTTTTTTGCCCCGCACCAACCCATAGACATGCTCAATAGCGGTTGCACCAACAAATCGCGCGCAGACCGCTTTGGCGACCACATTGATGGTTTCGCCGGTACTGTCTGAGATTAAATGCAGGTGATAGTACTTTTCGCTCACCGCGACGCGGCTCCGATTTCCTGTGAGTTACGTGGATAGTGAGGATAAGTCGGGGTTCGCGGCTTTCCAAGCTATTTTGTTCACATCCGCGCAATTTCAACCGGCGGCTTATACGCGATTTAATAAATCAGGCATGGTTGTTGTGAAAATCCGGGATAAAACCGCTTCGTACAATTTCTTCTTATTATCCCCGTTATGCCCGTTGTTCATAAGG
>CAJWBV010000050.1 GCA_913020275.1 uncultured Rhodobiaceae bacterium | reverse complement strand
CCCCCGCCTGGTCGTAGCTGAGGCCCTTTTTGGGGCGTTCAATGGCCGTCATGGGGGTCAGTGTAGCCGATCGCGGGATGATTCACCCCCGTTCCCGGGCCCGCAATCGGTGGACCCGTCGGGGAACGGGGGCACGGAATGAACCCGGCCTGCGGGGAATTCCTTTGACCATGGATCGATTTGGAGGGACGATTGAAGGGCTTCGGGACCGGATACGGCCGGCAATGCAGGTGGTTTTTCCACCTTGGTGCATCCGGTCCGCGACCAGTGCGTAAGGGAGGGACGGATGAGAGAGAAGGGGCACGCAATGGCCTCCATCCAGACTCCGGGCCGCAAGGCTGCCACACTCGCGGGAACACTGATCCTGGCGGGCTGCTGTCTCTTGATGGGGCTGGCACCGGTGGTCGGCGTGCCATTGCCGTTTATCTCATATGGCGGCACATCAATGCTCACATTTTTGTTAAGCATTGGTGTCGTACTCAGTCTTGAGCGTCAGGTAAGGGTGGAAATGTCGCGCGGCTAGGCGCCGGTGTTAATTGCCAGCAAAGCGTTCAGCTTGCCAGTTTCTTCCAGCATATAAAGATCGTCGCACCCGCCAATATGGGTGCCGTTTATGAAGATCTGCGGCACGCTTGTCCGCCCGTCTACGCGCGCGCTCATTGCCGCGCGTTTGTCCGGATCGATGACGACGATTTCCTCAAACGGAACCGATTTGGCACGCAACAGATCTTTTGCCGCGTGGCAAAACGGGCAGGTCGGCGTTGTGTAAATTTCTATAGTCACCAAAAACTCCTGCCATTAACATACGGATGAAGGTAATTTTGGCAAGAGTGTGGTTGAATTATTCCGCGGCTTCGCCTGCGGCGTCGCCCGTGGCATCGTCCAGCATGGTCAAATTGCCGGCAACCATTCGACCGTTGCGGCCTTCCTGCATTTCAAACTCAACACGCTGGTTCTCAAGCAATTGCTTGTAACCCGACGCCTGAACGGCTGTCACGTGGACAAAACAGTCATCCGAACCATTATCCGGGGTGATAAACCCATACCCCTTGGCAGAATTAAACCATTTTACAGTACCTGTTAGCATACTCGCCTCCATTCTTCTGAAAGCGCGCCGAAGCAGATATGCCGTCCAATCGAGTAAGGCGCATGAATTGGACGCAATGCTTCAAAAAGGGAATTAGGTCGGTGTTACAAAAAAACCAGAAATTAAACGCGCACATTGACAAAACGGGTGCTAGCTTGTGTGGACAAGATTTGCCAAAAACTGGTCTGTGCAAGCGTTCCAACTGTATTTTTCAGCGTGTCTGCGGGCTTGCTTGGCCGGTGCCTGCAATGCCTGATCAACCGTTTTTGATAAATTTTCCTCCATAAAAGCCGCTTTTGCGCCGCCCAGCGCGTCAAACGGCCCGGTTACAGGAAACGCTGCCACGGGCAGGCTGCTTGCCATTGCCTCCAGCATCACCAGACCGAAAGTATCGGTCAGGCTGGGGAATACGAAAACATCGCCGCTGGTATAATGCGCGGCCAAATCCTCGCCGAATTTCGGGCCGGTAAACACGACTTCGGCGTATTTCCGCTTCAACTGCTCCAATTGCGGGCCGCCGCCCACCACGAGTTTGGTGCCGGGTATGTCGAGGTTCAAAAACGCTTCAATATTCTTTTCAACCGATACACGGCCGACATACACACTTACGGGTTTTGGCAAATCAAGGGCGGGTTTTTGCCCGGGCGTGAACAGATCAGTATCAACCCCGCGCGTCCAGCTAACAACATTTGCGAAACCATGCGCTGCCAGTTCGCTTTCAAGTGTCTGCGTCGCGACCATAACGGCGGCCGACGGCGCGTGAAAACGTCTAATGATGGTGTAACCCCAGCCTGTCGGGACGCGTAACATGGTAGACATATATTCGGGAAATTTTGTGTGATAGCTTGTAGTGAAAGCCAGTCCGCGTTTGACGCATAAATTCCGCGCCGCCCATCCCAGCGGACCTTCGGTGGATATATGAATGGCGTCGGGTTCAAATTCATCTGTGATTTGTCGGATTTGGCAGGCACTGAAAAGCGACAGCTGAACCTCCGGATATAGCGGCAGCGGCACGGTAGAAAACATATCAGGCGTTATGGTGCGCACGTCGATGTCACGCGCGCGCAGGCGGTCAATGACGTTCTGCATGGTGCGAACAACGCCGTTAACCTGCGGATGCCAGGCATCCGTTACAATCAGGATGCGTTTCATGCGGGAAGCGCGCTTTTGGGCTTTGCGCGCGCGGCTCCTGTGCAACTGCCGACAATATCGGCCCAGTTGACAATCTCCCAGCGCCCGTCATGGTGCTCGACCAAAGCCGTGCAACTTTCAACCCAATCACCGTCATTCATATATTGAATTGACCCGATTTGTTTCATTTCGGCGTGGTGAATGTGCCCGCAAATAACGCCTTGAACATCGTGGCGCTCAGCTTCGCGCACCACGGCTTCCTCGAAATCACTGATAAATTGAACAGCGTTCTTGACCTTGATCTTTAGATAGGAGGATAAAGACCAGTAGCGCATGCCGAATAAACGGCGCACGCCATTCATCACTGTGTTGAGGGCAAGCACGGCGTCATAGGCGTGGTCGCCAACATAAGCCAACCAGCGCGCATAGAGCGCCACATTGTCAAAGGCGTCGCCATGCATGACGAGATAGTTTTTGCCATTCACGGCTTTGTATGTGTCAGTCAGGCGAACCTCAATGCCGCCAAAATGCGTGCCGCAATAACGCCGCAACCCTTCGTCATGATTGCCCGGCACATAGATTATCTCTGTTCCTTTTCTCGCTTTGCGAAGGATTTTTTGCACAACATCATTGTGTGATTGTGGCCAGTACCAACTGCGCTTGAGCCGCCACCTGTCGACAATATCGCCGACAAGATACATTTTTTCGCTGTCGTTATATTTCAGGAAATCAAGAAGCAAATCCGCCTGACATGCACGCGACCCCAGATGGATGTCTGACAAAAAGATTGTTTTGTAGTGATTGGTTTGCGGGTTAACGTCGCGTGGCGTAACAAGCTGTTGCATTGCAATTCCCTGATCCAAATCTCTTGTGCGTTATTTGGCAAACAAGTATTACAAATTTATAAAGTCCCTAAGTATTGGATTTTCTTACCAATCTTCGTCATCAGTATCATCATCGCGCGACGGTAACTCCAATTTTGCCGGTACGACCTGCATATTTGATTCGTGAAACGGTTCGACCGCCACAATGCGAACCGTGCCATAGCGCGTGCTGACGCTTACCTCGCGCGGAGCCATGAATCCGCTATTGGCAATGCCGGCAAATTCAAGGTTAACGGGGTGCATGTCTTCGGCGCGTTGGTAGGTTTTTTCCGGATATCCGGCAATTGGCTCCCAGCGCACACGGCAGGCAATGTGGCCCGGCGCGGCGACAAATGGCGCGCTTTCCATATCTTCCGGGTTAAGCCTGGCAAGGCGGCGCCCGTCATAAAGGCGCATGGGCGCGCGGCAAAAAGCGTCGCCCTTCTCCGGGCCCTGCCGCACGAGCAGGGAAAGAAATGGGTCGCGAGTGCCGGCACCGACATTTTCCATGCTGATCGGCACCACCGCTTTTTGCGATCTTGCCGGCTTATAATTGGTTTCATAGCTAACCGGTGCTCCGTCTGCATACTCAAGACGGGCAAAATTTATGCTGTCTTCACCTGTCCAGCTATAGTGCAACGACACCGGTTCGAGATTGTCGCCGTGCAATTTTCCCTTGGTTTTGACGAGGCCGCTGGCGTCTGAGAACACAACACCCAGACCCGACGAGCGCAGCAGGGCCGACAGCTGATACTGCCGGTCAGTCACGGCCAGTTCCACATCGGCGCGCGCAATAAGAATGCCTCGCAGGTAGATCTTATAGACGGAAATATAAATAGTCTGCGTGTGCGTCTTAGGCGCCGCTGCAGCCGGCGCGGCAGCTACTATACAAGCAAAAATTGCAGCAAAACGCGTGATTACACGTTCCTCTCATTAAAGTTCGAGACAGTGTTACGCAGTCTTACCCATATTTTCAATATCGGCACGCAGGGTACGCGCGGCCAGCCACAAATGAAATGACGCCCAGATTGCCAGAAGCGCCGATGTTACCATAGCATAAGGCAGGGCGCGCGCGCCGTAGTCGGCTGAAAAATAATCGCTCAAAACGCCGATCATGAGCGGTCCCAAACCCAGACCGATAATATTGTTGATGAACAACAAAATCGCTGAAGCAAGCGAGCGCATTTCGGGTTTCACCAGCGTGTGCAGCATGGCAAGTGTTGGCCCGAAATAAAGCGCGCCGACGCTGACCGGAAAAGCCAGCAAAACAATGGCCCATGTGGTGTCAGTGGCAAGATAGGCGCCCACTGAAAACGGCAGCCCGACCAGTGCCAATAGAATAATCAGCCACAGATTCCAACGCACATCGCGCTTGCCGAGCCGGTCGGCGAAATGCCCGCCCAGTGCTGTGCCGATGCCGCCGCCAATGCCGATGAGCAGGGCCAATATCTGGCCGACCTCAATGGTCGTCATGGCATGAGCACGCACGAAATATGTCGGCAACCAAGCAATCGCGCCATAGCCCACCGTGACAACCAAGGTTGAACCGATGATCAGTTGGCGCAAGGTTTTATTGTGCAGGATGTAGAGTGCAACTTCGCCCAAAGGCGGCGCTTTTTGGGCTTCATGCCCGTCGCTCAGTCCGCGCGGCGGATCGCGCAAGGTGAACATGGCAACAACGGCCAGTAACAGGCCGGGCAGGGCGACAACCTGAAAGGCGGTGCGCCAGCCATAATGATGGTTCACCCATCCACCGACCAGAAACGCGATCAGCAGGCCGATATTGATGCCCAGCGCGAAAATCGCCAGCGGCGTGGCGCGTTCATTGGGGGCATACATATCGGCAATCATGGCGTGCGAGGGCGGGCTGGTGCCGGCCTCGCCGACCCCGACGCCGATACGCGCCAGCAAAAGCTGCGCGAAATTTTGTGCATAGCCGCAAATAATCGTCATCACGGAAAATAGTGACAGCGAGACAATAATGATTTTTTTCCGGCTCATGCGGTCGGCGAGATAGGCGATTGGAATACCCAGCGTTGCATAGAAAATGGCAAAGGCCAGGCCCGACAAAAGCCCCAATTGCGTGTCGGAAAGCCCCATATCAAGTTTGATCGACTGCAACAAAATGGCGACGATCTGTCGGTCGACATAATTGGCCGTGTAGATGAAGGTCAACAAACCGACCGTATAGGCTCTGACAGCCGGCGTAAAATTCATATCGGTCATTATTAGTTAGAGCGGGAGAAAACCCGTTTTTTCCTTCTCCTGCCGGCGATAAATCGCCCGGCCGAAACCAGTATTAAAGCGGCTACAAAGTAAATCAGCAGGCTACCCAGACTGCTCACCATAATGGCGGTAAAAAAATCAGCTGCGATGAAGCGCGCGCTGCCTGTCAAAATCGGATGGAGTTTTTCACAACACACACTGGCAAATGCGACAAATAAAGACAATGTTATGGGCGACGCAGTATGAACCCGCGCACCGAGCCCAAGGGCTACAACAACCAGCCCAACAAATGCACTTATATTTGGCGTGAAATTCACGACTTGAACAAAGTTTTCCACACGCATCACCCTGTAACAGCGTCACCCTGCGGCAAGAATTGTTTCAGGTCAATCCATTACCGAGAAAATCCCGCATTACCAGCCGGAAATTTCGCGTTTTGCTAATTTTTCCAGCAGGCTTATCGCACTGTCGGTTTCATTGAGGCAGGGTACGGTGGTGAAATGTGTGCCGCCCGCATCGGCAAATGTGTCGCGTAGTTCAAGATTAATTTCCTCCAGCGTTTCCACACAATCCGACACAAAGCCCGGCGTGATGACTGCAATTTTCTTGGTGCCACCGCGCGCCAGGGCCTCAACGGTCTTGTCGGTGTATGGCTCAAGCCACTTTGTCGGGCCAAAGCGCGACTGGAAGGTCAGTTTGAACTTGGTTTCGGACAGTTTCAGTTTTTCGCGCAACAGTCGGGCGGTCTTTGCGCAATGGCAGTGATAGGGATCGCCCTTGTCGAAATATATTTGCGGCAGCCCGTGAAACGAAGCCACCAGCACATCTGGCTTCCAGTCCAAAGTTTTGTAATGCGTACGCACGGAACTTGCCAATGCGGTAATATAGGCTGGCATGTCATGCCCCGGAGCGGCAGTGCGCACGGCCGGTTGCCAGCGCATATCAAGCAGGGCGTGAAACACCTCGTCATAAACACTGGCAGATGTTGATGCGCTGTATTGCGGGTAAAGCGCGATTACACTGATACGCTCGCATCCTTGCGCTTTTAATACGGCCAACTTATCGGCAATTGACGGTGCGCCATAACGCATGGCCCATTCGATCTCCAGTGTGTCGCTGAGCCTGCCTTTAAGTTTTTCCGCCTGCAGGCGGG
>CAJWBV010000049.1 GCA_913020275.1 uncultured Rhodobiaceae bacterium | reverse complement strand
GGCCAGCGAACCAGATTGCAAATCTTCCTTATGCTCAATGCCTGGTTCGCGGAAATGAACCTGCGTGTCGATGACGCCGGGCAAGATGGTGAGACCGGTGGCGTCGATATGCTCGCGACCCTGATCGGCACTGACATCACCCAGTGCCGCAAAGCGCCCGTCCGTAATGGCAATATTGACCGCTTCGCTGGTCTCATGCGTGGCAAGTGTGCCATTGGTTATGGTGAGGTCGTAAACCGGTTCTGCCATGACTAAATTCCTTTACCTTTGATTAGCAAATGAAAAGGTGTTTGTCGTGGATTTTGCGCGCATTTCTGCCAAGATATCCGCCAGCGCGGCAACATCCTTGTCCGCATGCAGTTCATAAGGCACCGAAACTTCTTCGTCGCGCGCATCCAGCCGGACAATATGGCGTGTTGCGGCCACCCATGCCATGCGCGCTGTCAGCCGGTCGGTGCCGACGCACAGCGTGGCACGGCGCAAAAGTGCCGCCCGCACACCGACGGACGCATCTTCAATGAGGCTTACCTGACCGGCAGGAAGATTGGCGGCAATGTCCTGCATGCCCTGATGCGCCCGCGATGCGCCGATGACCGCCAGATGCCCACCGGCATAGGGCCCTTCATGGCCCAATAGCAACCACGCCAATTCTGCATAGTCGCGACCTCTCCAGCGCGCGCGATAGGCTTCGGCGGGCGCAAAAACAACCAGCGGCGCGTCCGGTGCCAATGACTGCGGCAAAGGCAGTTGGGTATTGGGTGCCACCCACAGGCAACCCGTTACCCGCCGCGCCGGACGCACAGGGTCGGGTAATGAATAAAGATGTTCGGGCAGAAAAAAATAAAACCGGTGCCGCGCCCAAAAAAACGACGCAAAACGCCCTTTATGGCCGTCGATTACCCGATGCCAATATTTGCCGATACACGCGCGCATGATTTTGAACCAATCGCGCAAACCCCCGTGTTCGGCGCGCATATGTATGATTTTTTTGGCCGGAAGATCGTCGAAAAATTCGGCCGTCTGCGGCGTCGCATAAATATGACAGACTGCGTTTTCATCTTCCTTCAAACAACGCGCCAGCACGCCGGTTGAAATGAATGCCGCCAGCGGATTGTCGGGCACAAAGAACAAAATTTTCCGAGCCATATTCCTTCCACACTACAAACCGCGCGGACATGGCGCAATGCCCCTTGAGCGCAAAGCCCCTTGAAATTCGCCCGCAAATAGGCACATCTAGGGCATGGCAATTTATCGGGCACACCTTGAAAATAGAGCCGTACTCAAGGTGACGGGCGCGGAGCGCGAGGATTTTCTGCAAAACCTTGTGACGCAGGATGTCACGCGCGCGCGCGCGCAGGCGGCAGCCCTGCTCACGCCGCAGGGCAAGCTGGCCTTTGATTTTATCCTTCAACCGGTCGACGCCGGTTTCCTCATTGATTGTGCGAGCGACAGCGCGGAGGCGTTTGTGAAAAAACTGAACTTGTATAAATTGCGCCGCGATGTAGAGATTACCCTGACCGATATCCCCGTGCAGGTGGTCTGGAGCGACACGCCCGGTACGAAAAAGCATGAAATAGAGGGGTTTTTTGAAGACCCGCGCGCGACCCGTCTGGGCCTGCGGTGTCTTGGCGCAAGCCCCGCCGATCTGTCTGATTTCACCTCCTCAACGGCTGAAAACTGGGCCAAGTTTCGCCTGTCGCTGGGCGTGCCCGAAGGCCCGACAGAAATGCCCCCCGGCAGTGTATTTCCGATGGAGTATGGGTTCGAGCGCATGGGCGCCATTGATTTTCAAAAAGGGTGCTTTGTCGGCCAGGAAGTTACCTCGCGTGTGCATCGCAAGGGGAGTTTGCGAAAGACCCTGCATCCGGCGGTGTTTGATGCCGCAGTGCCGCCGGCCGGCACACCGGTTATGAGCGAAGACAGCAAAGTCGGCGAGGTTGTTGCGGGGCTGGACGGTAACGCGCTGGTGCTGGTGCGCACCGATGCCCTCACCGCTTCACTGCGCGCGGACGGTTGCACGTTCAGGCTCCGGCCCGGCCTTTTTTAGAGGCGAAAACCATTTATTGCCTTTGGGCGCTGGTTTTGTGGAAATGGGAGATTTAGGGTACAGTGTCTCGCGATTGTCGGGAGGTATGAAGATATGACCAGGGTTCACATTACGGGCACGGGCCTGTTCACGCCGGAAGAATCTGTTTCAAACGAGGAGTTGGTCACAGCCTTCAATGCTTATGTTGAAAATTTCAATGCCGAACACGCCGCAGAAATTGAGGCCGGAACTGTCGAAGCGCTTGCCCCGTCCAGCGTCGAATTTATTGAAAAAGCATCCGGCATTAAAAGCCGTTTTGTGATGAATAAATCGGGCATCATCGACCCTGAGATTATGTGCCCACGCCTGCCCGAACGCAGCAATGACGAGCCTTCCATTCTGGCCGAAATGAGCATGTTGGCGACCCGCGAAGCCATGCAGCAGGCCGGCATTGAAAGCACGGATATCGACGCTGTGCTGGTGGCGTGCTCAAACCTGCAACGCCCCTATCCGGCTATTGCGGTTGAAGTGCAGGAACTTCTGGGCATTGACGGCTTCGGCTTTGACATGAATGTCGCCTGCTCGTCGGCCACTTTCGGCATCCAGACCGCCTATGACATGATCCGTTCGGGCAGTGCCAAACGCGTACTGGTCGTGAACCCCGAAATTTGCACGGGCCACTTGAATTTCAGGGATCGTGACAGCCATTTTATTTTCGGAGATGTGTGCACGGCGGTAATATTGGAGGGCGATGATGTCGCCACCAATGGCAGCGCTTTTGAAATTATCGACACGCGCCTCATCACCAAATTTTCAAACAATATCCGGAATAATTTCGGGTTTTTGAACCGCACAGCACCCGAAACCGTCAATGCCAGGGACAAACTTTTTGTTCAGGAAGGACGCAAAGTATTCCGCGAAGTGGTGCCGATGGTAGCCGAGCTTATTGAACAGCATTTGAACGATAATTCTCTGGCGGCCGGTGATTTGCGGCGCATGTGGCTGCATCAGGCCAATCGCGGCATGAACGATCTCATCGCCAAAAAAGTTCTCGGACGCGAGCCCAGCGACACCGAACAACCCACCGTGCTTGACGAATATGCCAATACAAGTTCAGCCGGATCCATTATTGCCTTTCACAAACACAAAGAAGATTTCGATGCCGGCGATCTTGGCGTGATTTGTAGCTTCGGGGCGGGCTATTCCGCCGGCAGCGTCATTGTGCGCCGTCTGGACTGACCGTGGCCGATAAGCGGGGCAAAATAAGATAGCGCCATGCAACACTCAAAGCCCGGCGAACCGCAAATTCTCATCGACCTCAGCACCGCCATTATCGGCACCGATGGCGGCACGTTTCAATGTCGGTTGGTGGAAGATGACACCGAGACCAAAACCGGCCGTCTGCCGTTTGGCCCATTTGTGCCCGACCAGCACCGCACGATGGAAATTGGCTTGCGCCAATGGGTCGGCGAGCAGGTGGGGGTCGGGCTGGGCCATGTTGAGCAATTATACACATTTGCCGACAGGGGCCGCCAGCACACCACACCGGGCGCGCCGCATGTCGTGTCCGTAGGATATTTGGCGCTGACCAATCAGACCGGCGGTCAGACACGGGCATGGCGCGATATTTACAATTTCTTTCCGTGGGAAGATTGGCGGGACGGCGAACCGTCGATGCTGGCCGACATTATCTATCCCGCGCTCGATAGCTGGCTGGCTCGACACGCCGAGCGGCGCGCAAGCGCGCGCCTTGCCTTTGGGCGCGATGGCCTGCCCTGGGGTGAAGAATATGTGCTGGAGCGTTATGAACTGCTCTATGAGGCCGGGCTTGTCGCAGAAGCCTTCGCCGATGGCCGTGAAAACGCCATGCCGACACCGGTTGTTCCCGGCGAAGCGTTACAACTCGATCATCGGCGCATTCTGGCAACCGCTGTTGGTCGGTTGCGCGCCAAATTGAAATATCGGCCGGTAATTTTCGACCTGATGCCGCAGACATTCACCCTGACCCAGTTACAGCACACGGCAGAAACGGTGCTGGGCGTTACCCTGCACAAGCAGAATTTTCGCCGGCTTGTTGAAAAATCGGGCTTTCTGGAAGCCACGGGAAAAATGTCTAAAGCACGCGGTCGACCGGCGGAACTGTTCAAATTTCGCCATCAGGAGCGTTCCGAACGCCCGCTTGCGGGCTTGCGCGTGTCGTCGGGCCGCACGCGTTCATCCGAGGCGTGAGGCTCAATGCGGCAATCTGCCTGTTATTTCCCGCAATTGTTCATTTAGACCTGTCGATTATACCTTGCTTTTCTGCTGTGAAACCCCATATCCTTAGTGTGGAATTATACTCAATTTGAGTATAAATAAATGGGGCAAAGATGTTTACACCAAGCCAAGACCTTATTGAGGCAGGCACAAACAGCATGGCCGGCTTATCCGGCGCGCGCATTTTGGAAGAAATGGACATCAGTTACAGCGCCGGGCTGGCCAGCGATATGGCCCCCTTATACGAGCGCGTCGCGTCGGTTATTCCATCGGTCGAATGGCCGTTTTTTGCGCCCTATATAAAGGCCATTAACGACCTAAAGCGTGAAAAAAATGCGGTAATACTGGCGCATAATTACCAAACACCGGAAATTTTCCACTGTATTGCCGATGTCGTTGGCGACAGCCTGCAACTGGCGCGCGAGGCCGCACGCGCCGAGGGCGATATCATCGTGCAATGCGGTGTTCACTTCATGGCCGAAACATCAAAACTTCTGAACCCCGACAAAACCGTGCTGATCCCGGATATGGGCGCAGGCTGTTCGCTGGCAGAATCAATAACCGGTGCCGATGTGCGCGCCCTGCGCGAGGCTTATCCGGGAGTGCCGATTGTGACTTATGTCAATACATCTGCCGCCGTCAAAGCCGAAAGCGATGTCTGTTGCACCTCATCCAATGCGAAGAAAATTGTTGAGGCTATGGGAACAGACAAGGTTTTGTGCATTCCGGATGAATTTCTGGCGCAAAATATTGCCCAGGAAACGGATGTCGAGGTTATTGCATGGAAAGGACGCTGCGAAGTGCATGAGCAGTTCACAGCCGAAGAATTGCGCCAATATCGCGCCGATGATCCGGGGCTTAAAATTATCGCCCACCCCGAATGCGCGCCCAGCGTTTTGGGCGAGTCCGATTTTTCCGGCTCCACATCCGCCATGATTAAATGGGTCAGCGACAATCAGCCCGAACGTGTGCTGATGGTGACCGAATGCTCGATGAGCGACAATATCGCGGTTGAAAACCCGGACGTCAATTTCGTCCGCCCGTGTAATTTATGTCCGCATATGAAGCAGATCACCCTGCCAAAAGTTCTTGAGGCGCTGGTTTTTGAGCGCGAGGCCGTGGAGGTGGACGCCGATGTCGCCGAACGCGCGCGTCACGCCGTCGAGCGCATGATCGACTTAAGTTCGTGATACGCGCATGAGTTCTCCAACCGCGAATATTATTGATGCCGGCGATGTCCTGATTATCGGCGCAGGTCTGGCTGGCTTGTTTACCGCGCTGAAGCTCGCCCCGCGCCAGGTCACCGTTTTGACCGGCGGCAAGCGCAGCAAAAGCGCTGCCAGCAATTGGGCCCAAGGCGGCATTGCCGCGGCACTGGCACCGGGCGACAGTGTTGAAGCCCATGCCCGAGACACCTGCACCGCCGGTGCCGGACTGGTCGATCCGGCGATTGCCCGCCTTATCACGAGCGAGGCGGCCGACCGCATAGGCGACCTTGAAACCTTTGGCGTGCGCTTCGATTGCAATGAAGACGGCGCATATATTTTTGGCCGCGAAGCGGCGCACAGCCACAACCGTATTCTGAGCATTTATGGCGACCGTACGGGCCGCGAAATGATGTCGGCCCTGCATGCGCGCGCCGCCGCCACGCCGTCGATAGATTTTCTGGAAGGCTATGCGGCCTATGAACTGGCCGTCGAAGACGGACGTGTGGTCGGCGTGTTTTCCCGCCCCGCCAGCCAAAACAGTCAGGCCGGGCCCATTCTCATTCGCGCGCGCGCCACAGTCATCGCCACCGGCGGGTCGGGGCATCTTTACGCCGTTACCACCAATCCCACATCGTCAAATGGTGAGGCACTGGCCATGGCGGCACGGGCAGGCGCTCAAATTACCGACAGCGAATTTGTTCAGTTTCATCCCACGGCGTTAACCGGTATGGGCGATCCGGCACCTTTGGCGACCGAAGCTCTGCGCGGCGCGGGCGCCTATCTGGTGGATGCCAACGGCCATCGCTTTATGGCGGATATCCACCCCGATGGCGACCTTGCACCGCGCGATGTGGTGGCCCGCGGCGTTTTCGATGCGCGCCGGCGCACGGGCTTTGCCGGGCTCTGTCTGCACGGGCCATCGACTGGCGACCTGGCGGATAATCTCGCACAGCGCTTTCCGACCATTCATGCAACTTGCGTGAAGCACAAGCTCGACCCCACCGACACGCCTCTGCCGTCGGACTCGGCGAGCAAGTCGAGGAGCATGTCGGCTGGGTTGGCCGCCTTTTCACGCGACAGGCGGCGACCATCGCGGAGGATGGACGCGCATCCAAG
>CAJWBV010000048.1 GCA_913020275.1 uncultured Rhodobiaceae bacterium | reverse complement strand
CCGGTGCGCCGGCTTTGCAAAGCCTCTTGAAGCCTGCCGATGTCGGGGCTTTTGTCGACACGCCTGTTTCAAAGCGCGTGAACAAACGCGACGCTGAAGGTGCTGATTTATGGCAGGAAACCGAGCCCGTGAAAGCCGCCGAGCAATTGGATTTGTTCTAGGCCTCTGCCATCAGCCCTGCTAGTGTTTTTCCATGTCTGCGTGTGTTGACCATATTATTATTGCCGTGTCCGACCTTGAAGCCGCCACAAGAGATTATGCCCGTATGCTGGGGCGCGATCCGAGCTGGCGGGGACGCCACCCCGATTATGGTAGTGCCAACACGCTATTCGTGCTCGACAACACCTATCTCGAATTGCTGGCCGCCGAAGGGTCGGGTTGGGCCGGTGATCGCGTGACCCAGCATATTGCCGATAAGGGGCAGGGGCTGATGGGGCTGGTGTTCGGTGTTGATGAAATCGGCCCGTTTATTGACCGCGCCCGCAAAGCGGGGCTGGACATTAGCGATCCGTTGACGGGGCACGGAACCGACCTTGCCGAGACCGCCGAGCGAAGCTGGCAGAATATGGTGTGGCCGGAAGATGCCGCGCGCGGCATTTTCAGTTTTGCCATTCGCCATGACGATCCCGACGCGCTCAAACCGGCACCTGTTACCGGCGCGGGGCCCTGCACGGGGGTTGATCATGTGGTGGTGCAAACCTCGGATATAGACGCCTCCAAAAATTTCTACGGCACCCAGCTTGGCATCCGGTTGGCGCTGGAACAATCGCGGCCCGATTGGGGTGGCGACATGCTTTTTTTCCGCACCAACCATATGAGCATTGAGGTTATTGGATCGTCAAAATATGACGCCCGACTTGATCATTTATGGGGGCTGGCATTAAAGACCGACGATATTGAGGCGACCCATGCCCGGCTGGTCGAAAACAGTGTGGCGGTGTCGGAAGTGCGCGAAGGCCGCAAGCCCGGTACCCGTGTGTGCACGGTCAAATCGCATTGTCTGGATGTGCCGACCCTGCTTGTCCAGCATCTTTCGAGCTGACGCGGCAAACACCGAGTATCATGGTTAATTCTGCGCGGCGCGTTTGAGCCGGTCGTTGATGGCATCACCCAGCCCACCCGTCGGCACGGGGGCGACGACGATGGCCTTGTTCTCGGCCAGCGCGCGCGCATCCAGCCGATGCAGGCAATCAAAAAGATTGGCGGCGGCCTCGTTCAAATCTCCTGACGGGCTCAAATTTTCTGCCGCATCGTTCGGTGTCTCAGGCCCGAAACCCAACAGAAGATAGTCGCCTTCGGGAGTTGCCCCATTGATGCAAAGCGGCGCGCGCGGCGCGTAATGGCGCAACATGCGGCCCGGTGCCAGCCGCGCCGTGCGGTCGGCATTTTCCGGCAATTCCGCCAAGCCCCTGTCGAGGCAGGCTTCCAGTGCATCGCGCGACAGGCCACCCACACGCAACAGGGTGGGGTTTTCTTCCAGGCAGCCGATAATGGTCGACTCGAGCCCGACAGTGCACGCTCCGCCATCCAGCACGTCGATATCGGGCAAGTGCGCGCTCACATGGTGCGCCTGACTGGGGCTCAACTGACCTGACGGATTGGCGCTGGGGGCCACAAGGGGTCGGGCGGTTTCGCCAAGCAATGCGCGGGCGACACTGTGGTCGGGGCAGCGCAGGGCCAATGTCGGCAGACCGGCGCTTGCCAGTTCGCTCACGGGGCAATCGGCAGACCGCGGCACAACAAGCGTGAGCGGACCAGGCCAGAAACGCTCGGCCAGACGGCGCGCATGGGCGTTGAAAACTCCCAGTTCAAACGCCTCTTCCGGCGCGCCGACATGACAGATAAGCGGATTGATTTTTGGCCGGTTTTTGCTGGCATATACAGACGCCACCGCCGCCGCGTTGGTTGCGTCGGCGGCCAGCCCATAGACGGTTTCGGTGGGCATGGCGACAATGCCGCCCGCGCGCAGGCGCTCGGCGCAACGGGTGATATTGGCGTGTGTCGCCGCGAGCACCGCCATGAAATTACCCGTTATCTGCCTGTTTGCCGGTGCGCTTGGCGGGTTTGCGCGCAGGTGTTTTGGCGGTTCGGGACGATTTCCCGTTTGATCTTTTTGCAGGCTTTTTGGTCGGGCCTTTAGGTGTCGGTGAAACCGGCTCGTCGCGCGCATCTTCCGGGCGTAGCGCACTATTGCGCGTCCCGCGCGCGGCAAGGCGGCCAACCCAGTTGTCGGGGATAATCTGAAGTAATGTGGCGAGCACCTTATAGACCCAGCCATTGACGACGATCGGCCCGCGCCCGGCTTCAACGGCATTATGCGCGTCCGAGACAACCTTGGGGCCGTCCAGCCACATGAAACCCGGTAGCTTGTTCATTTGCGCCCGATTGCCGACAACATCGTGAAATTCGCTCCAGGTAAAGCCCGGACACACGGCAACCACATGCACACCGGCCGTCTGATATTCGGTGGCAAGGCTCTGGCTCAAGCGCAAAACAAAGGCTTTCACCGAAGGGTAAAGCGCGCCACCCGCCTGTCCGGGCACAAAAGCGGCGACGGAGGAAATATTGACAATGCGCCCGAAGCCGCGCGCGGCCATTTCCGGCCCGAAAATATGGCAAAGCTCGGCTACTGCCGTCATCATGATTTGCATCATGTCGCGTTGCACATCCCAACGCACGCGGTCGAAAAATCCCGGCACCTGATAGCCGGCATTATTGACGAGATAGTCGACTTGAAGTCTTTTTTTTCGAATATCCGCCGCCAGTTTCGTCGGTGCGGCCGGATCTGTCAGATCGGCGGTCAGCACGGTTACTTGCGTGCCGAATGCACCGGACAGTTCACGCGCCACTTCTTCAAGGCGCGTCTTGCGCCGTGCTGTCAAAATAAGGTCATACCCCTCGGCCGCGAGATATCGGGCATAGTCGCGCCCAATGCCAGCAGAAGCACCTGTTATCAAGGCCGTTTTTCGTAAGGTCGGCGGTGTGTTCAAAATAAATCCCCGTTTCATTCAATTTTGGAAGTCGGAGTAAATATGGTACACCGATTTCAAATTGAAAATCCGTTTTTTCCGAACCGGAAAAAAACGAAGAGGTTTATCGTGAGTACGAAATTGTCACAGCCGCAGGCGCATGGCCTGCAATATCCTTTCGAGACATTGCCGGAACCCGGCAAGGCGATCGCGGTCGCCGACGGCGTCTATTGGGTGCGCATGCAGCTGCCTTACACGCTCGATCACATCAATATCTGGCTGATTGATGACGGCGACAGCTGGGTGCTGGTCGACACTTGCGTTGATATGGACAGCGCGCGACAAAACTATGAGACATTGTTTACCGGCATTATGGACAACAAGCCCATTTCGCGTGTGCTGGTGACGCATATGCACCCCGACCATGTCGGGCTGGCCGGCTGGCTGGTAAAAAGGTTCGATGCCGAATTTTATATGTCACGCACCGATTATCTGATGTGCCGCGCAATGGCCGGAGACACGGGCCTCAAAGCGCCCGACGAAGCCATTCGGTTTTATCACCGCGCCGGATTTTCTGAATCTGGACTGGCGCGCTACAGCGAGCGTTTTGGCGGCTTCGGTCAGCATATTTTCCCACTGCCGCAGGCGTATAACCGCATCAAGCAAGATGATGAGCTGGAGATTGGCGGGCGCATCTGGCGGGTGGAAATTGGCGGCGGACACGCGCCTGAACATGCCTGTCTCTATTGTGCCGATTTGAATGTGCTGATTTCCGGCGATCAGGTTATTCCGCGCATCTCGTCAAATGTATCGCTGTTTCCGACCGAACCTTTCGCCAATCCGCTGCAGGACTGGATCGACAGTTGCATAAGATTGCGCAAGGAACTGCCCGGCGATGCGCTGGTTTTGCCGGCTCATAACGAGCCGTTTTACGGATTGCATGCGCGCCTTGATGCGCTGGTCGACGGCCATGAAAACGCCATGACGCGGCTTCTGGATGTTTGCAAAACCCCGCGCCGTGCGGTCGACCGGGAAATTTTTTCGGCCCTGTTCAAACGCAAAATCACCGCTGACACTTACTTCATGGCGACCGGTGAAAGCCTCGCGCATTTGATGTGCCTGGTGCATCGCAAGTTGGTAAATATGCATTTGGATGATGATGGCGTATATAATTATACGACCGCCTAGCCGTGCGCATGGAGAGACATGATGGCAGATGACGGAAAAACCGAGATCGCAGAAGATATTCGCGAGCTGAGTTTCGAGGCGGCACTGGCCGAGCTTGAAACCATTGTCGAGCGTCTGGAACGCGGCGATGTTGCGCTTGAAGCCTCCATTGAGATTTATCAGCGCGGCAGCCAGCTGCGCGCATATTGCGATGAAAAATTACATGATGCCCAAATGCGCATTGAA
The DNA here is from genome assembly GCA_913020275.1 of uncultured Rhodobiaceae bacterium. GTDB lineage: Bacteria > Pseudomonadota > Alphaproteobacteria > RS24 > RS24 > UBA7378. The sequence goes on along the minus strand of CAJWBV010000048.1, from coordinate 2,247 downwards.
AAAATTTCCGATGGCGGTGCGGGCACGCAACCGCTGGACGAGAAATAGGGCAAACACATGTCCGGCTTTCATAAGCTGTTGCAAGATGCAGCCGGGCAAGTAAACACAGCGCTGGACACGCTTTTGGCCGTGCCCGACGGCCACGAGGGGCGCCTATATGAGGCCATGCGCTACACGGTTCTCGCCGATGGCAAGGGGTTTCGCCCTTTTTTATGTTTGGCAACTGCGAAAATTTTCGACGCACCGGAACCTGCCGCCATTCGCGTGGCAAGCGCGATTGAGTGTATTCATTGCTATTCGCTGATCCATGATGATCTGCCATGTATGGATGATGACGATATGCGGCGTGGCAAGCCGGCCCTGCACAAAGCCTTTGACGAAGCGACCGCGATACTGGCGGGCGATGCGCTGATCAGCCTTGCCTTTGAAATATTGGCTGATGAGGCGACGCACAAAACCGTGACCACGCGCCTTGATCTGGTTGCGGGGCTGGCACGCGCGTCGGGCATGCAAGGCATGGTCGGCGGGCAGATGATCGACATGATGGCGGCGCGCGATACGCTGGATGCAGGTGGCCTGACGCGGTTGCAGAAAATGAAAACCGGTGCGCTCATTAGTTTCGCGGTTGATGCCGGAGCCATTCTGGGTGGTGCGGAGGCAAGCGAGCGCAACGCGCTGTCTGGCTTTGCGCATGATATCGGGCTGGCCTATCAAATCGCCGATGATGTGCTGGACATTGAGGGCGACGCCGATATTTTGGGGAAATCTGTCGGCAAAGATGACGCGCAGGACAAAAGCACTTTCGTTTCCTTGCTGGGGGTAGAGCGCGCACGCGAACAAGCATTGCAATTGTCGCATCAGGCAGTGAGCTATCTCGATGCCTTTGGTGAGCGTGCCGAGCCGTTGCGCGAAGCTGCCGCATTTGTTATTCAGCGGCGAAGCTGATACAAACGCCCCAAATTAATTGAGGAATCCGATGACAAGCCCGACCCCTCTTCTTGACAAAATCACAAATCCGGCGGATTTGCGTAAATTGCCGAGCGAAGATCTGCGCCAGCTTGCCGACGAATTGCGCCACGAAACCATTTCGGCTGTGTCGGAAACCGGCGGGCATCTGGGCGCGGGGCTTGGGGTAGTGGAGCTGACCGTGGCCCTGCACCATGTTTTCAACACGCCTGAAGACAGGATTATCTGGGATGTCGGGCATCAGGCCTATCCGCACAAAATTCTGACCGGACGCCGCGACCGCATTCGCACCTTGCGCAAAGGGGGCGGGCTCTCCGGCTTCACCAAGCGGGCGGAAAGCGTCTACGACCCGTTCGGCGCAGCGCATAGTTCGACATCGATTTCCGCCGGTCTTGGCATGGCCGTAGCACGCGATCTCATGGACAATGACAATCACGTCATCGCCGTCATTGGCGACGGGGCTATGAGCGCAGGCATGGCGTTTGAGGCCATGAATAATGCCGGCGCGCTGAAAAACCGGCTGATTGTTATTCTGAATGACAATGACATGTCGATTGCACCGCCCGTCGGTGCCATGAGCGCCTATCTTGCGCGCCTGCTTTCGGGCACGACCTATAAGTCGATGCGCCGGCTCGCCAAAGGGGTGGCGAGCATGTTCTCGGACGGCATTGAGGAAAAAGCGCGCCAGATTGAAGAATATGCGCGCGGGCTTGCTACAGGCGGCACATTGTTTGAGGAAATGGGCTTTTACTATGTAGGCCCTGTCGACGGGCACAATCTCGACCATCTTATGCCGGTCCTGCAAAACGTCCGCAAAACCAGCGACGGCCCGACACTCATTCATGTGGTGACCAAAAAGGGGCACGGCTACGCACCCGCTGAAGCGGCCAGCGACAAATATCACGGGGTCTCCAAATTTGATGTGATCACCGGCGTTCAGTCAAAGGCGGAACCCAAAGCGGCGAGCTACACATCCGTATTTGCCAAAGCGCTGATTGCCGAGGCCACCCATGACGACAAAATTGTCGGCATTACGGCGGCCATGCCGTCAGGCACCGGCCTTGATAAATTCGCCGAAGCGTTTCCGGCGCGGTGCTTCGATGTCGGCATCGCCGAACAGCATGGCGTAACCTTTGCCGCCGGGCTGGCGACGGAAGGGTTCAAGCCCTTTGCCGCGATATATTCGACCTTTTTGCAGCGCGCCTATGACCAAGTTATTCATGATGTGGCCTTGCAAAATCTTCCCGTGCGTTTTGCCATAGACCGCGCGGGCCTTGTCGG
>CAJWBV010000047.1 GCA_913020275.1 uncultured Rhodobiaceae bacterium | reverse complement strand
TGTGGCTCCCCTTTGCCCCGGCTGATTTTGCGCAATTAAATGGCGTCCGTGACTATCGGCCTTTAAAATTTGGCGCGCGTTTTTCTAGAAATGAACTGACCCCTTCGGCGTAATCTGCACTCTCGCCTAAACGGGTCATGAATTCGGCCTCTTTGTCGAGATGGGTTAGCAAATCATTATCCCAAGATGTCTGGATCGCTTCTTTAGTGAGTGCAAGGCCCAATGTGGGCCCTTTGGCGAAGCTTTCAACCATGTCGCGTGCGGTTTGCATCAGGCTCGCATCCTCGACCGATTTCCAGATGAGACCCCAGCTTTCGGCTTTTTCAGCGCTCAGAGGTTCGGCGGTAAAAGCCAATCCCTTGGCGCGCACTTCGCCAAGTAAATGCGGTAGATGCCAACTGCCGCCCGTGTCAGGGATCAACCCCACTTTGGAAAAGGATTGGATAAACTTGGCACTTTTGGCTGCCAATACGATGTCACAAGCAAGCGCAATATTTGCGCCGGCGCCCGCGGCTACACCATTTACGGCACACACAACCGGACAGGGCAGTTCACGTATTTGTTTCACGAGCGGGGCATAAAAAGCGCGCACCGTTGTGCCCAGATCCGGCGGCTCGTCCATTTTAGAAGGGTCTCGGTCGCCCAAATCCTGACCCGCACAAAATCCGCGCCCCGCGCCTGTTAATAATACGGCACGCGCAGAGTTGTTTCGAGCTTTTTGCAAGCACGCACGAAGGGCCAAATGCATTTCATCGGTAAAACTGTTGAGCTGATCGGGCCGGTTCAGGGTGATTTCAAACCAACCATCATGTTCAAGGCACTGGATTGTATCGCTCATGACTGTAGACTCCCTCAATCAATTTCGTTTAATCGTTGCATAAGCCGACCAGGTGGTCAATTATTAAACAAGAATCGAAGAAGGAGTTCCATGCGGCCCATGACGCCTGCCGTCCACCATATCCTTGGCGGGGAACGTCCGCGCGTCTGGTCGTTTATTGTGACGATTTTTGGCGATTTGGCACGCGAAGATAACCGCTATATCAGCTCCCGAACACTTAACCGACTGACCGCACAAATCGGTGTGAAACCGGAGGCCACACGGGTGGCTCTGCACAGGCTTCGCAAAGAGGATTGGCTTGAAAGCGTAAAATTTGGCCGTGAAAGCCACTATCGCCTGACTGATAATGGGCGCAATCTTAGCCGCGAGGCTGCGCCGCGCATTTATGGGGCGGCTTCGGGGCAGGCGCTGATGCTTGCTCTGTATGATCCGAGCAAAATTGCGCCAGAGGGTTTGCGCATCGCTTCCGGCATAAGCCTCGTCACATCGAAATATGAGGGTGCGATGAACCTTGCGGTAACAGACCCACTGCCCACATGGATGGTGGATCGATTGGTTGGGTGCGATGTTTTGCGCGCTGCCCGAAATTTATATGCACGATTAATGGACTTTTCCACCGGATCGGGTTTGTCGGAATTGGATCACGCTGTTTTACGGCTTTCATTGGTGCATGAATGGCGCCGCATCATTTTGCGTGTGCCGAATGTTCCTGATGTTTTGTTCGAAAACGCGGTGCCACTTGGTGACCTTAGGGGGGCGGTGCAACGACTGTTGTCATCGCTATCAGAAGTATCGCTCGAACAGATTGTCGATTCCTAAATATTGCCGGCTACGCCCACAAATTCGGTTTTAATTGACCTGCCGCTCCTTACCTTCCCAGAAAGGTGCCCGTAAATCGCGTTTCAGCACCTTGCCCGCGCCCGAAAGGGGCAATGGGTCAGCGCGCAATTCGGTTGAGCGTGGCAGTTTGTAATTTGCAATCAGGGGACGACAATGCTCGATAATTTCATCCGTGTTCGGCGCCATGCCTTCTTTCGGAACGATAATCGCATGCACCGCCTCGCCCCATTTGTCATCCGGAATGCCGATTACCGCAACTGCGGAAACCGCGTCATGGGTGGAAATGGCGCTCTCGACTTCGGCTGAAAAAACGTTCTCGCCGCCGGTGACAATCATGTCTTTCATGCGGTCAGCGATAAAGATGAAGCCGTCATCGTCCATGTAACCGCCATCGCCCGTATGCACCCAGCCATCGACCAGCGTGGCGGCGGTTTGCTCGTCTAGTTTCCAATAGCCTTGCATGGCACCCATGCTGCGCGCGCAAATTTCCCCGACATCGCCCCTTGCAACCTTATTGCCGTCCTCATCGACGATTTTGACCTCCGTGCCCGGTACCGGACGCCCCGCCGAACGCAATTTGGAATTATTGCCCCCCAGCACATGATATTCGGGCTGTAGGGTCGTCACAATCGGAGCTAGCTCGGTTTGGCCGTAACCTTGGATGATATTCAAATTCGGCAGGCGCTCGATCAGGTCGATCAGCAGGCCCTCAGGCATGGGCGAGGCGCCATAAGTCAGATATTTCAGTGACGCCAGACGTGCCGGATCAAATTTGTCCGAGTCAAGCAACATGCCGATCATAGTCGGCACCATCAGGGTGTGCGTGACCCCGTGGGTTTCGATGGTGTCCAGCACGCCGTCAATATCAAACATCGGGATATAGGCATGGGTTGCCCCGACCGCCGTCAGCCCGCCGCTGGCGCAGCCATCGGCCAAATGAAACATGGGCCCGGTGTGCAGATAGAGGCTTTCGGGCCCCGCTTCGGTCATTTTTGACATCACCAGATTATTGTACCAAAGCGCGCGGTGCGGCAGCATTACGCCTTTGGGAAAACCTGTCGTGCCGCCCGTATAGTAGAGCCCCGCGAGGTCTTCGCCAAAGCACATGGCATCGTCACATAAACTGCCCTGATCCACGAGGTCTTCATAAGCCAGCATGCCTTCCGGCGCCTCGTCATCGTCAAGATAAATCACCGTTTTCAGTTTTAGGCATTCGGGACGAATTTCATCGACCACAGGTGCGAATGCTTTGTCCACGAACAATATTTCAGCCTCGGAGTCGTTGAGCGAATAGGCGTTTTCCACAGACGTCCAGCGAATATTCATCGGCACCACGGCGGCACCCGCCCACCAGACGGCATGAAAATATTCAGTATAGCGGTCAGAATTGAGTGCCAGAATAGCTACGCGGTCGCTAGCGGATGCGCCCAGCCTACGTAGGCTGTCAGCCAGCTTTGCCACGCGCTCGCGATGTTCGTGCCAGTTGCGCTTGCGTGTGCCCATAATCGTGGCACTGGCATTTGGGCGCGTATCCGCTGCTGCGTTCATGAATTGCGTGAGATTGGTCATTTAGCCCCCATTTTTTCGCGAGTTGGATATAAAGCTCGCGGTCTAGATTATTTCCCTTAACCTCACAAATATTTTTTCAAAATGCGGCACCAAAGGCAAAGAAATAAACGCTGTCGAGAGGCCTTAAAAACCGGCGGCAAGCGCGCGGGTGCCGGCCAACATTTGTTTGAATGTCGGGCGCAATTGATTGGCTGTCACTTCGGGACTGGCGAAATTTGCAATGACCAGATTTTTCGCGCGGTTCACATATATCACCTGCCCATGAACGCCCATGGCAACGCGCTCGCCTTGGGCGGCATCAAACTGCCACCAGAAACTGCGATAGCCCGTGAAGCCGTCAATGAAGCGTTCATGTGTGGCATCGGCATTGACGCTGGCGGCTCCGGCGGCGCGGTCTTCGTCACGCACATCATAGGTGTCCTTTATCCAGCTTTCCGGTGCGATTTGTGTTTGTCCGAGGCAACCGTCATTGAGCGCCATGAGGCCGAAACGTGCTGCGTCGCGTAAAGTGGAATTGAAGCCGCCTGTTGCGATGGGTGCGAAAGACACATCTGTTGTGAACACACCGTCATGCTCGGCCCCCAGCGGCGCCCAGATATTCTGCCGGATAAAATCGACAAGCGGTACGCCGGTAACGCGCTCGATCAACCAGCCGATCACATCCACATTTGGCGATTGATACTGAAACATGGCACCGGTAACGCCGCCATCTGCCTGGCGGAATTGTGGCAGCATATCGCGCACACCGCGCGGCTCATCGGACACGGCGGGGGCGATTGAATAAAGCGAAAAATCCGCCATAAAACCCAATCGCCGGAAATATTCCAGATGCACGCTACCGGGCGTCATCTCGTCATATTCTTCCGTATAGTCGAGCGCTGTCACCATATTGAGTACATTGCGGATGGATACTTGCCCGAACACGCTGTCGGCAAGTTCCGGCAGATAATGGGCCGGTGGTTTGCCTTCATCAATGTCGAAGCGACTTTGTGCGATGCCGAAAGCGGTCGAGATCAGCGATTTGGTCATGGAAAACCAGATGTGGTGGTCGCTGTCGCGAAAGCTGTCAAAATACCGCTCAAAAACCAATTTGCCGTCATGCACGACAAGATATCCGTCAATGCAGTCTTGCGCCATGGCTGTAGCGAGCGTCAGCGCTTTGCCCTGCCACTCATAGCTGAAATTTTCGATATCGCGCGATGTACCGGTCGGCAAATCATAGACGGGGCCACCGCGCGGCACCATAAGCGAGGGGAGGGTGGAGAGGTTGCGCAAGTGCCAGCGTATGTTTTTCGGGTCGCGCCATCCGTTAAAATGGGCGGTGCGCGGCATCATTCGGGATGTTTCGCTCATCTGTTCCTCCTGACATCCGGTATGCGCCGGCTCAATGCCGCACAGTGCCGGACAGATAGTCATCCAGCGTCGGCAAACTTATTTTGCTTGTCAAGTTGCTTGGGGTTCTCGCGCGATCTAGGTGCGCAAGAGCATGCCGCCATCGACATTCAAATCATGGCCCGTCACAAAGCCGCTGTCATCGCTTGCCAGAAACAGCGCACCACGCGCGATATCGATAGGTTGCCCCAATCGGCGCAGGGGTGATTTTTTCGCCCATGTATCGGCAATTTCATCATGCGCGAAAGAGGCCGCTGTCATGCCGGTGTGAATGGCACCGGGTAAAATGCAATTTGCGGTGATGCCATACTTGCCCAGTTCCAACGCCAGAGTACGCGTATAGCCCGTCACGCCGGCTTTTGAGGCGCAATAGGCGGTTAGACCATAATCGGTATGTTGCGCCATCACCGAGGCCACATTGATAATGCGTCCGGCGGGGGCGTTTTTAAGATGCGGAATGGCTGCCTGACACAAACGAAAAGAGGCGGTGAGGTTGACGTCCAGCGTCTTCTGCCAAACCTCCAAAGCCATGTCTTCGCCCAGTGCATTGGAACCGATGCCGGCATTATTCATCAGAATGTCCAGCTGGCCAAATCGGTCAACTGCTTCGCCGATAATTATGTCTGGAGCATCCGCGTCGCAAATATCCATCGCCAAGCAATCAATATTGGCTGTCTCGCCATGATTGTTGTGCAGGCCCGTTTCATCCAGGTCAACGGCCAGCACGCGCGCGCCTTCGACGGCAAAAAGCTGTGCCGTGGCCGCGCCAATGCCCGACGCTGCGCCGGTCACAATCGCCACTTTGTTTTCAAGACGCATGGATGCCTCCCCCTGTTAGATCCCGTCAGTGAATTTCGTCCGGTGTGTCAATCTCGTGCAAGGCCGCTTCCATCTCGGCGTCAAAATCATCCGGCGGTTCAACTGCGGGGATGGCATAGGTGCCGCCCAGCCAGCGGTGCAGGTCAATATCGGCACAGCGCTTGGAGCAAAAGGGCTTATGCGTCTCTTGCGGCGGTTCAACTTTGCAGATCGGGCATTTTCCCATAATGGCGCTCGTGCGTTTATTCATCCACTGCGGGGCGGATTTGTTGCAAGCTCTGGGCAAGCGTCATGCCGCCGCGTCGCCGCGTCATTTCCACCACGCTAAACTCCGACATCGGGCCGATACGCACCGGCTGTTTGTCGCCGGTAAATCCTTCATCGAGGGCCTGCAAAACCGCTTCCCCGTCGAGGCTTTCGGTCATATCGATGAAGTCAATGGCGATCAGCCCGCCAAGGCCACGCAACCTGATTTGCCGCGCAATGATTTGGGCGGCTTCCAAATTAACCGCGCGCGCCGGTGCGTCGTGATTGCCCGAATTGACATCAATCGTTGTCATGGCTTGCGTGGTTTCAAACATCACCCAGCCGCCTGAGGGCAATTCAACGCGCGCGGATTGGGCTTCTTCGATGTATTCGTCAATATTGTGCCGATCGAACAAATATTCGTCATCGTCGGATTTTTCAATGCGGTCAACAAGGTCGGGCGAATGCTGGCGGCAATAGGCTTGGGCGGCGCGAAACGCGGCTTCGCCTTCAATGCAAATAATTTCAGTGCTGCTGCGTACAAGGTCGCGTAGGGCGCGTTCAACCGGGCCCAAATCTTCGTGCAAAAGGCTTGGTGGCCGGGCCTCCTCGGCCTGATCAATAAGTGCTTCCCATTGCGCGGCGACGCTCGTCATATCTGCGGCGAGATCGTCGGCCTGCATGCCCACTGCGGCGGTGCGGATTACCCAGCCTGCCGGCCCGTCCATGCCTTCAACCTCAATGGGGTCGGCGTTTTCACCGGCGACAATTTGGCCGGCAAGCTCGCCCAAACGCGTGCGCTCGCCTTCATCTTCAATACTACGTGACACGGCAATCCGGTTGCGGCACGGCGCGATTACCACGGCGCGACCCGGCAGAGTGACATCCGCGGTTATTTGCGCGCCCTTGTCACCCACCGGCGGGCGCGTGACCTGCACAAGCAATGTGTCGCCGCTTTGCACGCAATCTTCAATTGGGGTTTCGCGGTCGGCGCCCGGCACCAGAGCGCGTGCCTCGCGCGCGCCCAG
>CAJWBV010000046.1 GCA_913020275.1 uncultured Rhodobiaceae bacterium | reverse complement strand
AAATCATGAAAAACAAACAAAAAAACGCACTTTCGCGCATCGCCCTTTTCGGCCTTGTTTCCTTCATCCTGACAAACAACCCGGCACTCGCCGAGCCTAATCACCGCACAGCCTATTTCGCAGGCGGGTGCTTTTGGTGCACCGAAACTGATTTTGAAAAAATTGACGGCGTTTCCGAAGTCATCTCCGGTTTTATGGGCGGCGAAAAAGCCAACCCGTCCTATAATGATGTCGCTTCGGGCAGAACCCAACATCGCGAAACCGTAAAAGTCGTTTTCGACCCCGCCCGCGTCAGCTATCAACAACTTCTGAGCGCATTTTGGCGCATGCACGACCCGTCAGACGCAGCCGGCAGTTTTGTCGATCGGGGTCGCCAGTACAGTTCGGCGATTTACTATGTGGATGCCGAACAGCGGCGACTGGCCGAAGGTGGCGCGAAGGCTCTTGATGCTTCGGGCAAATTCGACACGCCGATAGCAACTTCCATTGAACCGGCATCGGAGTTTTACGTCGCAGAGGCGTACCATCAGGACTATTATCTGAAAAGCCCGCTGAAATACAAATATTACCGCTATCGTTCGGGACGCGACCAGTTCATTGAAGCAATGTGGGCCGGCGACAACACCGTCTACCAATCAACGCAATAAATCGGGCAATAAAACAGGTAATAAATCGGAAAAGTCCAAAAAGCCATGGCACGCCCTAGGGGAATCGAACCCCTCTTTCCAGGTTGAAAACCTGGCGTCCTAACCGATAGACGAAGGGCGCTCTATGGCTTTAGAACGCTTTGATATACTCACATTTCCAGTGGATTTCAAGAACTGTCAGCATATGCGGCATCATGCACCATCAGTTGCACATCATTGCGTCCGTTCCAGTTATCGGCGCGCAGAAAACCGGCGATATGACATAGCGATGGCGGCTTGGTAAGAAGCGCGCGCACGCCCTCCGGCACACTCGAAAAAGCAATGGCTTTCAACCGCCCGCCTCCGCGACCGGCGAGAATACAGCGCACGTGGCCGTCACCCACGATATCGGATTGCACCACGCGTACGGCGGGAAAAACGAAACGCGGCTCGGCATTGCCTGCACCAAAGGGGCCGGCCTTTTGAATCAGTTCAAGCAGGTCGGTATTGGCCGCCGCCGGTGACAAAGTGGCATCAAGCCAAAGATCGCGCGGGCCATCCAACGCCAATGCGCCCAGCTCTTGCGTCAAATAGGCTTCAAACCCCGCCATTTGCTCGGCACGCAAAGTCAGCCCCGCGGCCATGGCATGGCCGCCGCCGGATTCGATAAGGCCGCGATCCACCGCATCGGCAATAAGGCGGCCGACATCAATGCCCGCAATTGAGCGCGCCGACCCTTTGCCAAGGCCAGTTTCATCAAGCGCGATTATAAAACTCGGCCGGTGGAATTTATCCTTCACCCGTCCGGCGACGATGCCAATAACGCCCGGGTGCCACCCCTCCCGCGCGGCCAGAAAATAAGGCGGCGGCGCATTGTGCGCGGCAATTTTGTTCTCCGCATCATGCATGGCTTCGGACAAAACTTCGGCTTCAATGGCGCGCCGCTCAGTGTTCAGATCGTCAAGCCGCATGGCAAACCCACTGGCTTCCTCGCTGCTTTCGGTCGACAGCAAACGCACTCCCAGCGAGGCCTCTCCAACGCGGCCTCCGGCGTTAAGGCGCGGGCCCAGCTGAAAGCCAAATTCATAAGTGCCCAATTGTTGGTTTGCGCGCGACACACGCGCCAGCGCCCGAATGCCCTCATTGTTGGTTTGCGCGGCCACCGCCATGCCCTGGCGCACCAGCGCGCGGTTGAGCCCCTGCAATGGCACAACGTCACACACCGTGCCCAGCGCCACCATGTCCAGCAGGCCCAGCACATCGGGTTCGTCGCGCGTATCGAAATATCCACTGCGGCGCAGGCACCTGTTCACCGCAACCACCAGCAAAAACGTGACCCCAACTGCGGCGAGATGGCCCAAGCCGCTTGTGTCATCAGCGCGGCGCGGATTGACCAGTGCAAAACACGTCGGCAGACCGCCGCCCGTTTGGTGATGGTCGGCGACAATGACGTCGATTCCCGACGCATGTGCCGCGGCCAGCGTGTCATGGGCCATGGTGCCACAATCGACGGTCACAATGAGATTATGCCCCTCATCTTGCAATTGGCGGAACGCGCCAATATTCGGCCCGTAGCCTTCTTTCTGGCGGTCGGGAATATAAACCCGCAAGTGCTTGCCCAGCGCCGCAAAATACCGTGACAAAACGGCTGACGAGGTTGCCCCGTCTACGTCATAATCTCCGAAGACAGCTATTTTTTCATCATGCTCAACCGCAAGTGCCAGACGCTCGGCCGCCTTGTCCATATCCGTCAGGCAGGACGGATCGGGCAGGAGGTCGCGCAAGCGCGGCTCCAGATAGGCCGGCACTTCTTCCAGTGCCACACCGCGCGCCACCAGCACGCGCGCCAAAATATCCGGTATGGTGTGACGCTGGCACATTGCCAGCACGAGACGATCATCGCTTGGACGAAACTTCCAGACCTGCCCGGCCGCCGAACGCGAAACCCCCAAAGCTGTCTGGTCTGTTGCCTCAATCATTCAGGTGGAATTTATCCCTGTTGGCGTGGCACGCTTTAATCCAGCGAATGGTGCCGGTCGATGAGCGCATGAGCAGGGTTTCTGTCCAGATAACGCCATTTTGATGCGATATACCCGAAAGCATTGACCCCGATGTAACGCCCGTGGCAGACAGAACGACATCGCCCTTCGCCATCTCATCGACTTTGTATTTGCGGTCGAAGTCGGTAATTCCCATTTTGCGGGCACGCTCTTTCTGGTCATCGCCATTGAGCACCAGCCGCCCCTGCATCTGGCCGCCCGTGCAGCGCAATGCGGCAGCGGCCAGAACGCCCTCGGGAGCCCCGCCCGTACCCATATAAAGATCAATGCCGGTCGAGGGATCTGTTGTGTGAATAACGCCCGCAATGTCGCCGTCGGTGATTAGCGTGACGCGCGCGCCGCATTCGCGCACTTGCGCGATCATGTCCGCATGGCGCGGTCGGTCGAGAATACACACATTAATCAGTTCAACGCCGACACCCTTCGCTGTAGCAACCGCTTTCACATTTTCTTCCGGCGTTGCGTCCAGATCAACAATGTCGTCCGGATAATTGCCGCCCAGTGCAATTTTATCCATATAGGCATCGGGCGCATTCAGCAGGCTTCCGGCCTCGGCCATGGCAACCACTGCCAAGGCGTTTGGCATGCCCTTGGCAGTCAGAGTTGTGCCCTCCAGCGGATCGAGCGCAATATCGACCTTCGGGCCTTTTCCCTTGCCGACTTTTTCGCCGATATAAAGCATCGGTGCTTCGTCGCGCTCGCCCTCACCAATAACAACCTCGCCGTCAATCTCCAGGGAGTTCAATTCCCGGCGCATGGCATCAACCGCGGCCTGGTCTGCCGCTTTTTCATCGCCGCGACCGATCAAGCCCGCCGCCGCAACCGCCGCGCGCTCGGTCACGCGCGCCAGTTCCAGTGTCAAAACCCGGTTAATGCCTTTGGATTTACTCATAACCTCTCCTATTTGCACCGCTCTTAAGTATTATGCCTCGAAAACAGGCAGAGCCAGAACCTGATTGCGGATTGTGTCCTGCTGGGCAAGGCTGCTTAAAGCCGCCCGCAGGTGAGCCACATCAACCTTGTGCGTAATAAACACTACAGGAAGATATGTGTCACCCGCATTGCGGGATCTTTGCACAACTTCCTCAATTGAAACGCCGCTTTCAGCCAAAACTTGCGTAACGGACGCCATGCTGCCCGGCTCATCGGCCAGTGCAAGACGCAGATACCAAGCCTGTGGGGGCAAGTCAGCCGCTTTCGCGGCTTGCATGTTCAGCGCATCGGCACCGAAAACAGGCCGCCCGAAACCTTGTGCCAAATCTGCAATATCCGAAAGCACCGCCGAGGCTGTCGCCCCGCCGCCGGCCCCCGGCCCTTGCAAAAACAATTGTCCGACGGGGCTTGCCTCAAGCGCAACGGCGTTCAGTTCGTTTTTAACCTGCGCAAGCGCATGCGTGCGCTCGACCAGCATCGGCGCCACGCATTGCACCAGCCCGTCCGGGGTTTCCCCGGCAATGGCAATCAGGCGGATGACACTGTTGAACTCGTCTGCAAAGGAAATGTCCTGATCGGTTATTGCTTCAATGCCGGTTACGGAAATTTGCGATACATCGGGCTGAACACCAAAGGCCAACCCCGCCAGCAGTGCCAGCTTCTGTGCGGCATCCATGCCGCTAATGTCGAGATCGGGCTCGGCCTCTGCAAAGCCAAACTTCTGGGCATCTTTCAATGCCGCTTCGAACGACACGCCGTCGCTTTCCATCTGGCTCAATATGAAATTACACGTGCCGTTTAAAATGCCGCTGATGCGGTTGATTTTATTGCCGGCCAGTGCTTCGCGCAGTGTTTTGATAACCGGAATGCCGCCTGCCACCGCCGCTTCATAGGCCAATGACGCGCCGCTTGCCTCGCTGACCACGGCCAGTTGCATGGCGCGTTCGGCCAATAGCGCCTTATTGGCCGTGACCACCGACTTACCCGCCACCAGAGCAGAGTCAATCAGAGCCGCCGCCGGATCGCCCGTGCCACCAATCAGTTCGACAACAAGGTCAACATCGCCGGCCGCAGCGAGTTCAACCGGATGGTCAACCCAACGTACCACCGACAAGTCAAGCCCGCGGTCGCGGGCCCTGTCACGGGCACAGACAGCCGTCAGCGTGACACCGGGCACCGCCCCGTGTAACAACCGCCCGGCCACCTCAATACCGACCGTTCCTAGACCGGCCAAACCTATCCGCAACGACCCGTTCATGCGGTCTTCCGTTTTTCCGAATGCTCTTCCATAAACCGCCGCAGGTTTCTGCCTGCCTGACGAGTGCGCTGTTCATTTTCAACCAGGGCAATACGCACATGATTATCACCATACTCACCAAATCCAATGCCCGGCGACACCGCAATATCGGCTTCCTGCAACAGCAATGAGGAAAATTCGAGCGAGGTCATGCCCTCAAACAATGGCGGAATGCGCGCCCAGGCAAACATGGTAGCTTGCGGCGAGGGCACATCCCATCCTGCGCGTGAAAAAACGTCGATCAGAACGTCACGGCGCTCCTTATACACATTTCGGATATCACGAATAACTTCTTCCGGACTGTCCAGCGCGGCAGAAGCGGCGACCTGTATCGGCGTAAAAGCACCATAATCGAGATAGGATTTGATCCGCGTCAACGCCCCGATAAGCCGCTCATTGCCGACAGCAAAGCCCATGCGCCAGCCGGGCATGGAAAATGTTTTCGACAGCGAGGTAAACTCAACCGCAACGTCTTTCGCGCCGTCTATCTGCAAGATTGAGGGCGGCGGCGCATTGTCATCGAAATAAATTTCGGAATAGGCAAGGTCCGACAAAAGAATAATATCGTGCTTTTTCGCATAGGCGACCGCTTCCTTATAAAATGCCAAATCCACCACTTCCGCCGTCGGATTGGCGGGGAAATTCAGCACCAGCGCCTTCGGTGTTGGATGGCTGTTGGCGACCGCGCGGTCAAGAACTGCAAAAAAATCACTGCCCTCTTCCAGTGGCAGATGCCGAATGGTTGCACCGGAGATAATGAAACCGAACGCGTGGATCGGATAAGTCGGGTTCGGCACAAGGATCACATCGCCCGGATCGGTAATGGCCTGCGCCATATTTGCAAACCCCTCTTTCGACCCCAGCGTGGCAATGACTTCCGTCTCAGGGTTCAGTTTCACGCCGAAACGCCGTTCATAATAGCGCGCCTGTGCCTTGCGGAGACCGGGAATGCCTTTGGAGGCAGAATATCTGTGGGTGCGCGGATTGCGAACAGTCTCGACCAGTTTTTCAACAATATGATCCGGCGTCGGCAAATCCGGATTGCCCATGCCGAAGTCGATAATGTCTTTGCCTTGCGCGCGCGCTTGCGCCTTCAGTTTGTTGACTTGTTCAAACACATAAGGCGGCAGACGCTGAATACGCTGAAAGTCTTGTGTCATAAGTCTTCTCTTGCCTCTTTAATTCCCCGTCTATGCCACCAAATTGCGGCCAATTAAAGGCCGCTCGCGGCCACAGGCGCCTAGGGGTAAAGCGGTTGCTGTTGCAGCCCTTCTGTTTCATCAAAGCCGAACATAATGTTCAAATTCTGCACGGCCTGTCCGCTCGACCCCTTAACCAGATTGTCCAGCGCCGAGAACAAAATAACCCGCGCAGGCAACCGGTCGTCAAATGCGGCCAATTCGCACAAATTCGAGCCGCGCACATGCCGCGTGGCGGGCACAAGACCTTCGCGCGCCAGCCGCACAAATGGCGCATCGGAATAATGCGCTTGCAGGCAGGCGCGCATGTCTTTTGCCTTGGCACCATTGGCCGATTTTGCATAAACAGACAAATACTCACCGCGGTTCATCGGTACCAGATGCGGCGTGAAATTGACTATGACCGACCGGCCTGCGGCCAGCGACACTTCTTGTTCAATCTCAGGCGCATGCCGGTGCGCCCCGACACCGTAAGCGTGCATGGCCTCGGCCACCTCGCTGAACAGATTTTGCTCCTTGAGGCTGCGACCGGCACCGGTAACGCCGGATTTTGCGTCGATAATCAAATCTTCAGTTTCTATCAAACCCGCCCGCACAAGTGGCAACAGCAGCGTCAGCGCTGCGGTCGGATAGC
>CAJWBV010000045.1 GCA_913020275.1 uncultured Rhodobiaceae bacterium | reverse complement strand
CAGCACAATATTGAGTGTATCGGCGCTCGGCCCATGCCATTGCCGATAGTGCAGGTTGGTTTGCCGATAGGCGACAAAATGGTCTTGTGGCGCATTATCGAGAGCATCGCGGAACCATTGTGGGGGCTCATCAATGCGTTCTCCAGCCGGAAGCAGGTCCTGCTGACCACCATTCAGCGCTTTCATGAAAAACTCCTAAGATTGGCGCACAATCTACATAAAAATCGTTGTTTGTGAAGCCCGATAATCAAACTGGCGGCCTTGCGCTTTCAACCTTAGAAATCCTATAGAGACAAGCTCTTGTCAGGCTTGACACACGGCAGTGCGTCTCATATGGTCGCCGCTTCAAGAGTCGATTACAGGCTTTTTGAACGATTTATGGAGGCGAAAATGAAAGTTCGCAATTCGCTTAAATCATTGCGCGACCGCCACCAGAAAAACCAACTGGTGCGCCGGCGTGGACGTCTTTACGTCATCAACAAAGTCAATAAGCGCTTCAAGGCGCGTCAGGGTTAATCTAGTTTATTGGCCGCGACCGGGATGTCGCCGCTCCGGGCGGTTTATCTTCCATGATTTATGCCATCCCAACATTATTGCTGGGCTTTTTTCTGGCGCTGTGGGCCCATGATGCCCGTTTGCGCCAGCGCATCAATGCCGAATTGCCAGAAACCGGCACCTATATTTCCGTTCCGACAGCGCATTTGCATTATTTGGAAGCAGGCGCGGATAAAAAGTCCGATGACCGGCCAAGCATAATTCTTCTGCACGGGTCCAGTGGCTCATCTTTCGACATGATGGCAACGCTAGGCGGCAAGCTGGCATCACAGTTTCATGTATTGTCTTTCGACCGGCCCGGTATTGCCAACAGCCGCAACCGCATTTCAAATCACGACATGTCCGACCCGCGCCGTCAGGCAGGCGCCATTTATGCGGCGGCCGACGCGCTTGGGCTCAAAAACCCGATTGTCATCGGACATAGCTGGGGCGGCGCAGTGGCAACGGCCTATGCCATGCAATATGGGGACGAACTTACCGCAGCCCTGGCGCTGGCGGCCCCGCTTTATCCGTGGCGGGGGCGGGGCAGTTGGTATGAACGGCTGGTGACAACGCCAGTTATCGGAACAATTTTTGCCCATACGGTTTTGACAAAATACGGAATGGGCAAGCTCGACCAAGGCGTTCAGGGCAATTTTTTACCCGAAGCGCCATTTGCCGATTATGTTCAACGCACGGGACTTGCGATAATTTTGCGACCCCGTCCATTTATTGCAAATTCGGTTTATTCATTGGCGTTGAGCAGCCATCTGGCCGACATGCGGCGCGACTACCAAGACCTGAACGCTCCGCTTCTTCTGCTGAGCGGCGACAGCGACCGGACGGTTTCGGCGCAAATACACTCCGAACGCCTGCATGGTGAAAATCCGAATACGGGATTGGTTATCTGTCGCGGTGCGGGCCATATGGTGCAACACACACGCGCCGACGAAATCGTCGCCATTGTCGCGCGTTTGGCCGATGGCGAAACTTTGAAAAAAGGCCGTTTCATCGACACTTACGGCTCTGCAAGCTGATGCCAGAGGTATTTGAAACGCGCCATAGTGACGGTGATGGACGTTTTTTGATCCTGTGCGACCATGCCAGCAATTACGTGCCGCCCGAACTGGACAATCTGGGACTGCCGCCTGAGCACTTAACGCGCCACATCTCCTATGACCTCGGCGCGGCAGAGGTGGCACGTTTTATTGCCGACAGTTTGAACTGCCCGCTGGTGGAAGCTGGTTTTTCGCGCCTGTTGATTGACCCCAATCGTGGGCTGGATGATCCGACGCTGATTATGAAATTTTCCGACGGCATTATCATTCCCGCCAATCGCGGCGTTGACCACTTCAATGATTTGGAACTCTGGCAGTCACGTGTCGACACATATTACAATCCGTATCACAATGCGATTGCAGACGCCCTTGCGCGCGCGGAGGCGCAGGATATCGCGCCCATTATTTTGTCGGTTCACAGTTTCACACCGGTTTGGAAAGACAAGCCGCGCCCTTGGCAGGCGGCTGTTTTATGGGATAGGGATGACCGCCTGCGCAATCTGGCAATTTCGCATATGGGCCAATATGAAGGGCTGAATTTTGGCGATAATGTACCTTATTCTGGGCGGTTGAAAAATGACTGCCTGTATCGCCACGCAACACATAATGGGTTGGCGCATGCGCTGATTGAATTGCGGCAGGACGAAATTGCCCAACCCCAGGGCGTAGAGTTGTGGGGCACGCGTCTTGTGGCGCTTCTGCAGCAGGCGGCGGGGGATTACGAAATGACGGTGCGGCGGGATTACGGATCATGGTGTGATGCTTGAGGAAATTTCAGCAAAATTTTGACCAATAGCCTTATCCACTCTTGCCCGCCACCGTTCATCTGCTATAGTCCCCGACAGAATTTCAGCCTTGAGGATTAGCGACATGAACGACCAGAACGACAGCCATAATTGGGGTGACGAAATGGATCGGGACGAGCACGAAACCACCTATGATGCCTTCCTCAATTATTCGAAATGGGGCAGTGTCGCGGTTATCGCCATTTTGTTGTTCCTGCTTGTATTCGTCTACGACTAAGTTCTTTGCTTTTTCGCGCAAGGCAATTTTACGGAGAAAATGATGACAGTTCAGCTCACCGTTCTTAAAGAAGAACAGGCCAGCGAGACGCGCGTTGCGGCGTCTCCGGAGACGGTCAAGAAACTCAAGGCAATGGGTGTCTCCGTCACGGTTGAAGCCGGTGCCGGTGTCAAATCCGGTTTTGACGACAATGATTTCAAACAGGCGGGCGCGTCCGTGACCAAGGCGATAGTCGCCAGCCTCAAAAAAGCCGATGTGGTGGTGAGCGTGCGCGCGCCGTCTGCGGCGAAAATCAAATCCATGAAGGCGAATGCGCTGGTGATCGGGCAGTTGAACCCGTATCAGAACGCGGCGGGTGTGAAAGCCATGGCGTCGCAGAAAGTGCAGGCCATGTCTATGGAACTGATGCCGCGCATCACGCGGGCACAATCGATGGATGTTCTGTCTTCGCAATCCAATCTCGCAGGCTACAAAGCGGTGCTGGATGCAACGGCGGAATATAATCGCGCCCTGCCCATGATGATGACGGCGGCGGGCACAGTACCTGCCGCGCGTGTTTTCGTTATGGGAGCCGGTGTTGCGGGCCTACAGGCGATTGCGACGGCCAAAAGACTGGGCGCTATTGTTAGCGCGACGGATGTGCGCGCGGCGGCGGCTGAACAGGTGGAAAGTCTTGGAGGCACATTTGTCATGGTCGAGCCGGATGAAGGCGACAGCGGCGAAACCGCCGGTGGCTATGCCAAAGAGATGAGTGCGGATTATCAAAAGCGGCAAGCCGAGCTGGTCGCCGAGCATATCGCCAAGCAGGATATTGTTATCTGCACGGCACTGATCCCCGGACGTCCCGCGCCCGAATTGGTCACACGCAAAATGGTTGAAAGCATGAAGCCTGGCTCAGTTATTGTCGATCTGGCGGTCGAGCAGGGCGGCAATTGCAAATTGTCCAAGCCGGGCAAAATTGTCCAACACAAGGGCGTGGCGCTTATCGGGCACCAGAATGTGCCGGGGCGTCTTGCCGGCAATGCCAGTGAATTATATGCGCGCAATATTCTAAGCTTCATTGATGCGTTTTTCGACAAAGACAAAAAGCAATTGGCGATTGACTGGGAAGACGAGATTGTTTTGGGCATCGGCCTGACGCGCGGTGGCGAAATTGTGCATGAGGCTTTGGCGCCGCCCGCCAAAGCCGCACCTGCCAAAAAGAAGCCGGCAGCTAAAAAAGCAACCAAATCCGCCGCCACGAGACACAAAACCGCTGCCAGGACAGCAGCAAAAAAACCGGCACCGCGCAAGCGCGCCGCCAAGGGAGCATAATAATGGTAAGTGAAAGTATTTATCTGCTGAGCATTTTTGTTCTGGCGGTTTTCGTCGGCTACTACGTCGTATGGTCGGTGACACCGGCACTGCATACGCCTCTTATGTCGGTAACCAACGCCATTTCATCCGTCATTATCGTCGGAGCCATTCTTGCCATCGGCGCTGATCTGGGTGTGTCTTCGGTCGATCTGGGCGATGCGGACAAGGGGTCAAGCCTGACACGCTGGCTTGGGTTTGGTGCAATTATTTTGGCATCGATCAATATTTTCGGCGGATTTCTCGTCACCCAGCGCATGCTGGCCATGTATCGTAAAAAAGACTAAGTGAGGCTCGATATGGAATCACAAAACATTTCTACCCTCCTTTATCTGGCCTCGGGCGTGTTGTTCATCATCGCGCTGCGCGGGCTCAGTTCGCCCGATACATCGCGGCGTGGCAATTATTTTGGCATGGCGGGCATGGTCATCGCCGTTGCAACGACGCTGGCACTGCTCGACAGTCAGGGCAGTGATGTCTGGTTTACCATCGTCGCCGGCATTGCCATTGGCGGCGTCATTGGTGCGGCGATTGCCCGCCGCATTGCCATGACGGATATGCCCCAGCTTGTTGCCGCTTTCCACTCGCTCGTCGGACTGGCTGCGGTCATGGTCGCCTGGGCCGCGTTTTTGTCGCCCGAAGCCTTTAATGTTAGCGAAAATGGCGTCATCAAAACTGCAAGCCTGATTGAAATGTCGCTGGGCGTGGCCATTGGTGCCATCACATTTTCCGGGTCGGTCATCGCTTTTGCCAAATTGCAGGGCACAATGTCCGGCGCGCCGATTTTGTTGCCACAACGCCATGCCATTAATTTGGTGATCGCGCTGGCGATTGTCGCCGGTATCGTTTATCTGGTCGCCGGCGCCCCCCAAACGCATATGACGCCGGAAGTTTTCCTGTTCATTACGGTTTTGTCTTTCGTCATCGGGTTCTTGATAATTATTCCGATTGGTGGGGCGGATATGCCCGTGGTTGTCTCCATGCTGAATTCCTATTCGGGCTGGGCGGCGGCCGGCATCGGCTTTACGCTGTCCAATCTGGCGCTGATCATCACCGGCTCGCTGGTCGGCTCTTCCGGTGCAATCCTGTCCTATATTATGTGCAAAGGCATGAACCGTTCATTTATCTCCGTCATCCTCGGTGGTTTCGGGGCCGATGAAGCGGTTGGCGGACAAGATTATGTCGAGCAGCGCCCGGTCAAGCAGGGAAGTGCTGAGGATGCGGCCTTTATCATGAAAAATGCCGGTTCGGTCATTATCGTGCCTGGCTATGGCATGGCCGTCGCACAGGCCCAACATGCGCTGCGTGAAATGGTTGATGAGCTGAAAAAGAACGGCGTCAAAGTTTCTTACGCCATTCATCCGGTTGCCGGACGCATGCCCGGCCACATGAATGTGCTGTTGGCCGAAGCCAATGTGCCTTATGACGAGGTTTTTGAACTTGAAGACATTAACAGCGAATTTGCACAAGCCGATGTTGCTTTTGTGATCGGCGCAAATGATGTGACCAACCCGTCGGCCAAAACCGATCCGGCAAGCCCGATTTACGGCATGCCGATTTTGGATGTTGAGCGCGCTGGCACGGTGTTGTTTATCAAACGCGGCATGGGGTCAGGTTATGCCGGTGTGGAGAATGAATTATTTTTCCGCGACAACACCATGATGCTGTTTTCGGATGCCAAGAAAATGGTCGAGAACGTCATCAAGGCTTTCTAGTGCTGCCGTACACAGGCACAAGAGACAAAAAAAGCGCCTTCGGGCGCTTTTTCATTTGTCGGCTACAGCCGAAGATTTAACCGGAATTAGTATTTGCGCTTGCCCAGCACCAAACCTTCGCGCTGTGCGGCCTTGCGCGCCAACTTGCGGACGCGGCGCACACTTTCGGCTTTCTCGCGGGCACGCTTTTCGGAGGGTTTTTCGTAATGATTGCGCAACTTCATTTCGCGGAAGACACCTTCGCGCTGCAGCTTTTTTTTCAGAACCTTGTAGGCCTGATCAACATTATTATCCCGAACTGAAACTTGCACGTTTCACCACTCCTTAAAAAACCGGGCACATATGCCCCTGATTGATGGCGTGTGTAGCAAACCATGGGCCGCATGTCCACCCCTGTTTGGTCTTACCGAGGACGAATCATGGTCATAAACCAGTAAAAACTGGTTGTATTCGCAGGCCGCGCGACCCATATTCTGCGCATGGACGACGCATATGAAGACATTCGCAAAGCGGTTCTGGATGTGGCATTACCCGAAATTGCCTTTGACGGCTGGTCGGAAGACGTATTGGCCCGCGCCGGAGAAGCGGCGGGCATTGATGACAATAGCCTCCATCTGGCTTTCTCGGGCGGGGTTGGCGATCTGATTGCAGCGTTTTCAAGCCAAGGCGATGCGGCGATGCTGGCAGCGCTTGATAAGCCTGATGATATGAAAATTCGCGACCGCATCCGCCATGCCGTGCGTGTGCGTCTGGAGGCGGACACCGACCACCGCGAAGCCGCGCGCCGAGCGGCGGGGTGGATGAGCTTGCCCGGACGACAGGCATTTGGCGGGCGACTGGTTTATGCCACGGCCGACCATATCTGGCACTGGGCTGGAGACACCGCCACCGATTATAATCACTACTCCAAGCGGCTGATTTTAAGCGGGGTTCTGGGCGCGACGCGGCTTGTATGGTTTGGCGATGAAAGCGAAGGCAATGAAAAAAGCTGGGCCTTTCTTGACCGTCGCATTGAAAATGTCATGCAATTTGAAAAGGCCAAGGCGAAATGGCAGGCCGCAAGTAACGGCAAAACACCGTTTTCCGATGTGTTGGGCAAGCTCGCGAAACG
>CAJWBV010000044.1 GCA_913020275.1 uncultured Rhodobiaceae bacterium | reverse complement strand
CAAGTCATCATCAAGGCGCAGGCGGGTTAATTCATCAAGTGCGGCAAAAGGCTCATCCAGAAGCAAAATGCGCGGCTCCGACGCCAGCGCGCGGGCCAGCGATACGCGCATTTTCATGCCGCCGGAAAGCTCGCGCGGCAGTGCTGCGCCGCGCCCCGAAAGGCCAACCAAATCGAGCGCATAGCCAACACGCTGGTTGATGTCAGCGCGGGTGTGGCCGGCAATTTTGAGCGGAAGCGCGATATTGTCATAGGCTGACTTCCAGGCAAGCAAGGTCGGGTCTTGAAATACGAAACCGATCTGGTCGCGCGTGGGTATGGTCACGTTGCCGCCGGTCGGTGCCAACAGCCCTGCCAGCAGACGTAGTGCCGTGCTTTTGCCGCATCCTGACGGGCCGACAAGGGCGGTGAAACTGGCGCTGGGGAAATCGAGGGACAAGCCGTCGAGCGCCCTTGTGCCATCGCCATATCGCATCTGTGCCTTATCGAGGGAGAGGATCTCGTTCATGCCCGCGTCCAGTATTAGCGGTTCGCCCGCGGTGTTGCCGGCTGCGGGGCTTGTGCCTGATTGACAAACCGCGTGGTAAACGCCTGGCGCCAGTCGAGGGCCGGGGCATAAACGCCATGCGCCGACATGATGTCGAAAAATTTTTGCCATCTTTCGTCTGTCATTGTGCCAATGCCATGGGCTTCGGTATCCGATGACTGCAACATGGCGCGGCGGCGCATCTGCTCAATGGCTTGCTCGACAATCTCCGGCGTCATATCGGGGTTGGCGGCGAGAATGAGCCGGTTGCCCGGCGCCGGGTCTCCGTAAACATAAGAACGCCAGCCTTCGATTGTTGCATTGACGAAAGCCTGTACATGCTCAGAGCGGTTTTCAATCCAGTCGGTGCGCGCCAGCACCATGGCCGCATAGCTTGGATAGCCGTAATCGGACAATAGAAAAACCTGTGGCTTAAACCCGCCGCGCGTTTCGATGGTGTGGGGTTCGGAGGTGACATAGCCCTGCTGGATGGCCTCTTTGTCGACCAGAAACGGTGCGAGGTTGAAGGTATATTTGCGGATTTGGCGGTCGGAAAACCCGTATTCGGCACGAAGCCAAACCCAAAAGGCGTTGATTGTCGCGTCCGCAATCATGATCGGCTTGCCCTTCATATCTTCCAGCGAACGCACATCATCGCGCGGGTGCGTGATCAGCACTTGAGGGTCTTTCTGGAAAGCCGCCATCACGGCCTTAGCCGGCACACCGGCCTTTACAATATTAAGCGGAATGAAGCTGTTCGAACCCATGCCAAATTCAATCGCGCCGGCGCCCAGAAGTTGCGGGATGTTGATGCCTGGGCCGCCGCCGTGTATCTCGACATCAAGCCCGGCCTTTTCATATAGGCCCAGGGCTTTGGCCTGATAAAATCCCCCTTGTTCGGCCTGCGCTTTCCAGTCTGTGGCGAAGCGGACTTTGAGAAGGGCGTCTTGTGCACCAGCAACACCATGTGACCCCATCATCGCGACCATCAGCATTAGTCGTAAATAAACCATAATTGCATCACCCCTAACCACCTTTCCAAACTGGCAGAGGCGTTGTTTCAGGTCAATATGCCTGAATGCTCGAAGCTTCGCCTGCTATGCAAGCTATCTGGTATCGCAAGGCGAATGCGGTTAGCCTTGCTGGAAGAGGTGTCTGATATGGTTGAGCCGTTTTGGAAAACAGTTCCGTTTGATGAAATGACAAATGCACAATGGGAGTCCCTGTGCGACGGCTGTGGCAAATGTTGTCTGATCAAGCTTCAGGATGCCGATACCGAAGAAATTTTTTTCACAGATGTTGTGTGCCATTTGCTGGATGTTGAGACCCGCAAATGCACGCAATATGCCAAACGCTGCGCTCTGGTGCCGACATGTGTGAAGCTAACGCCGGAAAATTTAGATGAGCTGGATTTTATGCCGCCCAGCTGCGCCTATCGACGGCTGGCTGAAGGTGCAGACCTGCCCGACTGGCACCCGCTGATCAGCGGCACGCGCGACAGCGTTGTTGCGGCAGATATGTCCGTTGATGCGCGGGTGATTTCTGAGGCTGATTTTGATGGCGATTTTGAAGATCAAGTTGCAATCTGGCCTTTGAGGAAGGCATAGATTGTATGTCATGTGTTCGCTGACTTCCGGACGGATCGCATTTGCTGTGTTCAGGCTTCACATGCCGGTGCCGGAGGTAAGCTAGTTCAACAGAAACCGCCTGCGGGGTAATCCACAAGGAGCCGTTCCACTGGTTATCTTGCGGCGTTATGATATGCTCCGGCAATTCTGGAGGTTTTGACATGTCCCGACTTACAAGCCAGGCACGCTCGGTTAGCGATGCGCTTGAAACACGGTTTTCTTGCCGCGCATTTCTGGATAAGCCGGTGCCGGAAGACGACATCCGCTACATTTTACAAACCGCACTGCGCGCGCCCTCCGGCGGCAATCTTCAACCCTGGCATGTCTGGGTGGTGAAAGGTGCGCAACTCGCAAGTTTTGTCGACGAAATTAAGGGGAAAATGACCGATAATCCGGGTGGCGAAGGCTCGGAATATCACATTTATCCCCCCGATCTGGCTGATCCGTATAACACGCGCCGCCGCGATATTGGTGAGCGTATGTATGCGACGATTGGGGTGGCGCGTGAAGACAAGTTGGGCCGTTTGGCGCAGATGGCCCGCAATTTCGAATTTTTCGGCGCGCCCTGCGCCATGTTCTTCGCGCTTGATAAATCCATGCAGGAAGGGCAGTGGTCGGATATGGGTATGATTATCCAGTCCATCATGCTCTTGGCCCGCGAGCGCGGTTTGCATTCATGCCCGCAGGAAGCTTGGGCAATCTGGGCGCCCTCGGTGAAAAAATTCCTCGACATTCCCGACACAATGACATTTTTCTGCGGACTGGCCTTGGGCTATGCTGACCCCGACGCCCCGATCAATATGCTGGAAACGCCGCGCGCGCCGATTGAGGAAATGGTGCGTTTTGTCGGCTTTTCGGACTGATGGTAGGGTCTCAGGGTTGTGAGCATGTGGTTATTCTGGTCTACAGCCGCAGTGCTCGCTATGGGCACGGTCTGGTATTTGGTCGCGCCGTTGCGCGCCGCGGGTAGCCGGCAGTTGGCATCCGGCTTGCTGGTCGGCTTTCCGCTCCTTGCCGTGCTGTTCTATCTTGCTTTGGGGCGCCCCGATTTGCCGGATGCGCCGCTTGCCGCGCGTTTGGCGGGGCCGGTGGAAAATCTGCCACCGGATGCGGTGCTTGCCCGCCTTGAGGCGGAATTGCGTGCCCGCCCCAATGATGCGCAAGGGTGGCGCCTGCTGGCGCGTTTGAGGCAGGGAGTTGGTGACCATGCAAAGGCCGCCGATGCATGGCAACGCCTCATCGCGCTGGGCGAAGATGATACGCAAGTCGATACCGAAGCTTTAACCGGGCTGGCTGTTGCGTTGATCGAACAGGATGGCGGGGTTGTCAGTCCGGCCGCTTTTGAGCTGCTGGAGCGCGTGCTTGCGGTCGCGCCCGAAAATTTACAGGCCGGTTTCTGGTATGCAATTGCTTTGCGCCAACAAGGGGCAAAAGAGGAAGCGCGTACCGCATTTATCGCATTGCGCGCGGGCCTCCCTGACGGCCTGCCATTAGCTGCGATGCTTGAGCGTGAGATTGAGGCTTTGAATATTGAGCCTTGAATTTCGAGCCCGTTTCCGGCGCGTGACAACCCCGATATCGGATGCGGCTTTATGGACGTATTCATGTCGGGCGTTTAGCGCCTATACTGATGAAATTCTGAAAATGTTTTTGAGAAAATAATGACACCCAAAAACGCGCGTGCGATGATGATATTTGCAGGACTTGGGTTCCTCGCATTAGCGGCAACTCTCGCCCTGACCGCGCTGGAAGACAATATCGTGTTTTTCCGCGCTCCCAGCGAACTGGCCGAAAAGCCTGTAGCCGCAGGCGTTGCATTGCGTGTGGGCGGGCTTGTCAGTGAAGGCAGTGTGCAACGCGATGGGCTTAATGTTCGCTTTGAGATTACCGATTTGGCACATCAGGTTGATGTGCGCTTCACCGGCATGTTGCCGGATTTGTTCCGCGAGGGCCAAGGCGTTGTTGCCGAAGGCCGGTTCAACGCCTCCGGCATTTTTTTGGCTGATACGGTTCTGGCGAAACATGACGAAACCTACATGCCGCCGGAAGTTGCAGATGCGTTAAAAGCTTCAGGGCGCTGGCAGGCCGATGCCGCCCATCCGGGCACGGATTATTCCGATACGGCTTATCCCGATGTAGCCGACCGCAAAACGGGAGCAGAGGTTAAATGATTGCAGAGTTTGGCCATTTCGCGCTGGTGTGCGCCCTTTGCGTTTGCGCAGTGCAAGTGGGCGCTGGGTTGGCCGGCGCAAGATCGACTTCCGCCGATCTAATGCGGGTTGCAGATATTAGTGCGCGTGCGCAATTTGGACTGGTTCTCACCGCCTTTGGCGCACTCACCTACAGTTTTGTTGTCTCCGACTTCTCGCTTGCCGTGGTCCATGCCAACAGCCACATCGCCAAGCCATTGGTCTATAAGATTGCAGGTGTTTGGGGCAATCATGAAGGTTCCATGTTGCTCTGGGTTTTGATTTTGGCACTCTACGGTGCCGCCTTTTCATGGGGTGAGCGCGCCATGCCATCCTCCTTACACGCGCGTATTCTTGGCGTCCAAGGGTTGATGGGCATTGCTTTTCTTGTGTTTTTGGTGCTGACCTCCAACCCGTTTGCCCGTCTCGATACTGCTCCGTTTGAGGGTCGTGGCCTGACCCCGATTTTGCAAGACCCGGCACTGGCCGCCCATCCGCCACTGCTATATGCGGGTTATGTTGGCTTCTCCATTACCTTTTCATTTGCCATTGCCGCACTTTTGGAAGGCAAGGTGGACCGCGCGTGGGCACGCTGGATGCGACCATGGACGCTGTCGGCTTGGGTGTTTTTGACCCTTGGTATCGCGCTTGGCTCTTATTGGGCGTATTACGAGCTGGGTTGGGGCGGTTTCTGGTTCTGGGATCCGGTGGAAAACGCATCGCTTATGCCGTGGCTGGCCGGTACCGCACTGCTGCATTCGGCGCTCGTCGCTGAGCGACGCGGCACATTGATCAACTGGACATTGCTTTTGGCAATTCTGACTTTCGCCTTGTCATTGGCCGGCACGTTTCTGGTGCGTTCCGGCGTGCTGACCTCAGTGCATGCTTTTGCCAATGATCCGGCACGTGGGCTTTTTATTTTGGCAATCCTTGCCCTTTTCACAGGCGGCGGCTTGGCGCTTTTTGGCTGGCGTGCACCGGCCTCATCAAATGATAAATTCCAACCGGTCAGTCGCGAGGCTTTGTTGGTGGCGAATAATATTTTTCTGGCCACCGCGACCGTCACCGTTTTTATCGGTACGATTTATCCGTTGGCGCTGGACGCGATTGGCGGCCCCAAAATTTCCGTTGGCGCGCCCTATTTCAATGCCGTATTTGCGCCGCTTACCATTCCCTTTCTTATCATGTTGCCTCTGGGGCCGCTTCTGGCGTGGCGCAATGACAGCTTGTCGCCGCTTGTCACGCGTTTGGCACCCGCCGCGCTTGCTGCGATATTGATCACTTTGGGATTGGCCATGACGCGAAACGGCACACCGCTTTTGGCTTTAGTGTTGCTGGGTGGGGCGTTCTGGCTTATTGGCGGCGCGCTGACGGATATGGGGCAACGCTTGAGGCGGCTTCAAAATCTCACACAAACACCGCTTTTGTCGGCACCCGTCGCCCATGCTGGGCTGGGGGTGATGATTATCGGCATTATCACGGCAACGGCATGGCGCCAGGAGCTTGTAGTGGCGGCCACCCCCGGCGATGTGTTGCAAATTGGCGAAAAGACTTTGCGCTTTGACGGAGTGCGCGAGCGCGCCGGGCCGAACTACACATCCGAGCAAGGCAGGCTTGTTTATATCGGCGGGGCGCACGAAGGCAACGCTTTATTGCCAGAACGCCGCTTCTACGAAGCCGAGCGCAGCCAGACCACCGAGGCGGCCATCACTACAAACCTGGCCGGCCATCTTTATGCCGTTATTGGTGAACCGGTTGATGACAAGCGGGTGGTGCGTATTTGGTATCATCCGTTCGTGGCGTTTATCTGGATAGGCGCTTTGTTGATGGCGCTAGGCGGTGCGTTGGGTCTTGCAGGGCGCGTCGGTCGCCGTTCTCACGCTGTCAGTGGAGCGCGCGCATGATGCGGGTTCTGATCGTGTTGCTTGTCGGTACATTGCTGGTACCGGCCTATGCCATCGATCCCGGCGAAGCCCTTGGCGATCCTGCGCTTGAGGCGCGCGCGCGTGCGCTATCGGTCGAGTTTCGCTGTCTTGTCTGTCAAAACCAGTCGATCGATGACAGCGACGCGCCGCTGGCGCGCGACCTGCGTGCGATGGTCCGCGCCCGCCTTTTGGCCGGGGACAGCGACCGAGATATTCGTGCTGCCGTCACCGAACGCTATGGCGAATTTGTTTTGTTCCGCCCCCGGTTTGGCGGGGCCACGGCAATTTTATGGTTATTGCCTGTTTTTTTGCTCGGCATTGCCGGCTGGTTTGTGACCCGCATGTTTTCAAGCACCACTTCATCTGAGGTTGAATAAGCGTTAGAGTTGCGCCATGGACGCAACCGAACAAGTTCACGTGCTTCTGGTGGAAGACGATGGTGCCGCCGCCGCGCTGATAATGGAAACCCTGTCGGGTATCGGATATCAGGTCTCATGCGCGCAGGACGGCGTCACCGGCTTCGACATGGCGCAAGCCGGAAATTATGACA